>JAKAKT010000044.1 GCA_021813385.1 Microcaldota archaeon | reverse complement strand
CTTCCTCCCCGCGGTTCGGAAATCTCAGTGGGCCCACATACTTTTTTATATGATTGACGTGAATTCTCGTTATGGCTGGGAAACCCGAAGCTAAAAAAGAAAAACCGAAACCCCGAAGCTCGCTCCATCGAATCGGGATAGTTCTCGCCGGGGCAATCGGGCCATATCTTCTTGTGCTGCCCCTCACCATGGGTTATTGGATTGGGGGCAGTGGAACTGAAACGGAAAAACTTAGTTCGGCATGTCAGACGATTAAGGGCATTATTCCCGTCCTCATGCTAGTATTGTTTGCTTTGGCCGTAATATGTTATACAGCAAGCTTTTTCATGAAGCAAGAAAAACGTGACATCGCCCGAGACCTAGCGCTAGGCTTTCTTATAGGTGGGATTGTTGGGCTTATAATTGCAGCTTCAGCGCAGTTCATGCTTACGATGTTTCCAACTCCAGACTTCGGAGCTCAAGCGCCCACGAATCTTAGCACGACGTTTTTCTGCTAGTGGTTATTATGCAAAAAGAAACCAAACCAAAAAATCCCTGGCTCAAGCGGTTCATCATCTACCTTGTTTTGGCGCTCTTGCCTTACATATTGGTTTACTCGTACATGATTCTCGCTCTTCCGAAAGAAGAGAGAGTTGTTTGCTTTGGTTGGCTCTCAAGTATCTCGTTGCTCATGGTCATCGCTTCGATTATTTCCTACATCATGAGCCGAAGGTCGAAAAAATTCAGGATTCTTGCGCTCGAGTTCTCGTTCTCGATGCTGCTCGGGTTTCTTTTCGGTTTTGTTGCGGGCAGTTCACTTGTCCAACCCGTCCTTAAGCCATTCCTGGTTTCGCTCGGATTCTCGTGCTAGCGAGATATCTATATATATTACTCCGTGCATAGAGTATTCGTGACGAAAGCGAACGAAGACCAGAAGAAGAAGATGGAGGGCATGAACAACATCGTTCTCCTCTGCATCGGGATAGTTGAGCGCGAGAAAGCTGGAAAGGGCCCAGAGAACCCGGAGACGCTGAGGAGGCTATTGGACAGCCACAAGGACATGCTGATTTTCACAACAAACACGCTCAAGGAGAAGACAAAGACTGAAGAGGACAGGGCAGTCTGCGTCACGCTCGAGGAGCTTTTCCAGAAGTTCGACCAGGATTCCCTCAAGAGCGCGAACAGGCTGATTTCAAGGATGATTGGGGAGTAGTTTTTTCTATTGGCTTTTTTTCAGGCGCTAGCAGAAAAGCTATTTCCCGAATAAATGCTTCAGCTTTTCCCCCAATCCTTCCTTTTCGTAGCCTGCCATGTGCTTGAGCGCGCACTCCTTGCAAAGGATTCGCTTCCCTTCGTCGTCAAGCGGAAAGCCGGCCCACTGGATATTCTTGCCGCACCGTTCGCATTTCCCAACTAGGGAGGTTTCGACTGCCGAGCCTTTGAAGCTCTTCTTCGCACAGTTCTCACAGAGGGTCTTTCCGTCGGGTGACTTGAACTTATTCTCATCGCGCCGTATCTCCTTGCCGCACGAGGCGCAGGTCCATTCGGCCATCCGCTGAATTTCGCTCCGGTAGCAGTCCTGGCAGAGGGTCCTCCCGAGCGAGCGGTTCACCTCGCTCTCGTCTATCCGCCTCAAGCACTTCGTGCAGAGGAGGTTCTTCCCGCCCCCGCTGAACTTCCGCCTGTAGCAGTCTGCGCAAACCTGGAAGCTGTCGTAATAAGTCCCCTCCCAGTCAGCGACTTCCCTGCCGCAGGAGGTGCAGTTGGGCATGAGTAAGGTTGGTGATTCATCCCATAAATGCCTTTCGCCCTAGGAAAATGGTCGGGCATCGAACTTAGTCTAAGGTGCGCGGCTGAGCAGTTCTTTCAACCCTGCCTCGAGGCTCGACTTGGGCGAATAGCCGAGGGCTTTTCTCGCTTTCGATATGTCGGCGAAAGAATGCTTTATGTCCCCTGGCCTCGCCGGCTTGTGGACTGGCTCAAGCCTTTTCCCGAGGAGTTTGTTGAGAGTCTCGACAAGCTCAATGAGGCTGATTTCCTTCCCTGACGCGATGTTGAACGCCTTGTCTGAGCCTTTTTTGGAATTCAGCGCGAGCTCGTTCGCCCGAATGACGTCCGAGACGCATGTAAAATCCCTCGTCTGCTTCCCATCCCCGAAAATCACTGGCCTTTTCCCTTTCTTCATCAGCGAGATGAATTTTGGTATCACCGCCGCGTATTCCGAGTTCGGGTCCTGCCTCGGGCCGTAGATGTTGAAGTAGCGGAATGATATGGTTGAGATTCCAAAGTTCCTCTCGAAAAATGAGCAGAATTTCTCGCCGGCGAGCTTTGTCGCCGCATAAGGTGATATCGGGGACAGGTCCGAATTCTCGCGTTTTGGAAGCCCGGGTGCATCCCCGTAAACCGCTGAAGACGACGCGTATATGAAGCGGTCGACTTCTGCACGGCAAGACTCGAACAGCATATTGACGGTTCCGCCCGCGTTCACTCGGTTGGCTTCCCCTGGATTTGCTATTGAGCGGGGAACAGATGCGATTGCAGCGAGATGGATTACGGAGTCTATGTCCTTCAGCGAGTCGCGGACCTTCGCCCTGTCGCAAATATCCCCCCTGATTATTTTGACTTTCGCAAGCCCCTTCAGGTTCTCCTTCTTCCCGGTCGAGAAATCATCCAGGACAGTGACACTGTGCTCCTTGCCCAACGCCTCGGCTAGGTTCGAGCCGATGAACCCTGCGCCCCCGGTTATGAGTATCGAAGCCACACAAACACCTAGTCGGTCACTCCGCCCCAACCACTCCACTAATATGACGCAAACCCCAAAGACCAGACGAGCCCCGAAGGCGCCCCGGGGCGCCCGGACTGGCTCGAGTGGTGGGGGGTTCGCGTTCTTTTTTGTTTGATATGATTGAATCGAAAACGAATATAAATGTGAAATCCCTAGAAATAACACTTGTTCTAAGTGGGAGATTTGATGACACAGGCAGTTCTTGCCCCAAGGGCGAGCCTCGAGAACCGGGGGCTTCAGGCACATATTAAGGGACTCGGGGGACTTGGAAACGAAACATACGTCGATGCTAGGTCAGAGCAAGTCCCTGTTTCGCGAATCGCGCGCTTTGCCGAAAGGCTCGGCTATTGGCAAGAAAGGTACCCGCTAGTCGCTTGCACCCCAGAGGACCCAAAGACCCGCCCGTTTGACCTAACGAGCCCCCAAGACCTCACGACTCTCCTCATGAGCAAGGCGATGCGGTTCTTGCCAAATAAGCCCGCTTTGGAGAATATTACTGCCAATAGGTACTGTTCGGGCGCAAGCGTTGATGACGTTATCTCTGAGATGAAAGGCCTTGAAATAGGAAACCCGCTCGCATCGGCAATAGCGAACTACTCCGGGGAGCATACCGAAACTCTCACTGGGGTCAGGGTCAACATGCAGACCTATATCGAGCTAATCAATAGAGTCTCAACCAACTTCCCGAACAGCGGGCTGGGGTTTTCCACTTCGACCATTTCGCTGAAGCCGAGCCAGTTCGGGACTTATGTGGGTGAGGCAGAGCTGAGGGAGTTGTTCCCGGAGATATTTTCTAGGGAACCCGGGGATGAAGCTCTCTGGACCGCCAGGTTCCTCTTCGCTCTCAATAACATAACTTATCTTGCGAATTACGCCAAGGGGAAGGTCGACATCTGGGTCGACATGGAAGACCATAGGCTCACCACTTTCACCGCCCATATACTTTACCCGTCGCTGCTCGGGAACTCGGATAACGTTGGGGTTATTTTCCAGGGGAACCTCGTGAGGACTGGGAGGGACGTTAATGTTCTTCTCAGGGCGATGCCGGAAAGCGAGCACCATTTCAGGACATGCAAAGGAGTGTATTACGACGGGAGCGTCAAGGTTTACGTCCCGATGGACGAGAGGACCCGTTCCTTCGTCGAACTGAACCGGTTTATGGTTGGGGCCCCTGAGAGATATGGCGTCTCGCTCGTCCTCGCCTCGGCCTCCATGGACCTCGAATGCCAGCGGGAAGTCCTAAAGGCCTTCCGCGAGAAGGACAACGAGAAGCTCATGTTGCGGATGCAGGTGCTAAAGGGATGTTGCGGGAATGAACTGATGGAGTTCGTGCGAAAGGAGGGAGTCCCGCTTGACACCTATCTCATTTTCGGGGACATGATATTCCCCTACACATTCAGACGGCTTCGGAAGAACCCGATTGTCGAGGCGATGATGGAAGGACGGGGGAACTGGCTAGTGAGGACGATGCTTAAGCCTCCTTCCTGGCTTTACGGGATGTTCTACGAGGGCAATAAGAACAACGAGCCCTTGCCTGAGCTCCTCTGAGAAAACGACACATCCCCCACAAACCAAGAGAGTGCAGGGGTTGCAAGGAATGGCGTGGTGGACAAGCCCTACGATGTTAACGCCCGAACCGAGAATACGTTTTCGGGTTTCGGCGGAAGCATTCGGGGCGGGAACCCGCGACCCGCCGGTTTTTTCGTCGTGGGTTGAATTGTTCGCCACGGCAGCAATGGATTAACATTGCGAAAATGTTATATAATTCTCTTCCCAAAATCCCGTTATGGGAGGGGGAAAGGCCCAGGTATCCGCCGAGCTCATCATCGTGATAGCTGCCCTTCTCGCAGTCGCCCTGATTCTTGTTGTTCAGCTCCAGAAAACTGCAACTGAGTGGAGCAAGAAAGGCACTGAAATCGACAAGAAGCTCGACTCTGGAGTTGACAAGACGCTCAGCGCAGCTGGCACTCAGGCAGAGAAGAAAAAAGCTGGGAGCGAATGCACAAAGAACTCGGAGTGCGAGTCAGGCGAATGCGGTTACGATGGGACGTGCAGCTAGGCTCGGCAGGAGAAAGGCGCAGGTTTCGCTGGAATTCCTGGTTTTGCTAGCTGCCTTCCTCGCTTTTCTTACGGTCTGGCTCTCGCTCATTTTGAAGGTTGAGGGCGGAATTGAGAAATCCCTCGAATTCTCCCGGCTCGAGGCTGCTGCTTCCGACATCCGGGAGGCTGCTGATGCCGTTTGCCTGATGGGGCCCGGAAGCTCAAACGCAATGAAAGTGAGCGGGAATGCAAAGCTTACTCTGTCCGGGAAGGAAATGGCGCTTGAAATGGGCGGGAGGGCCGTAAAAGAGGTTTTGAGGTGCGAGTCCTCTGGCAAAAGCATTGCTATTGCCGGTCCGAGTGAACTTGTTCTCGAGAATCTTGAGGGAAAAATAAAAATTAAAAAATAGGGGATTAGGAGATCCCAATCGCAGCGGCTATCAGCTTCGGGTCGAGCAGGCTCGAGCTTATTACCCCGCTTATTCCGGCCTGAATCACGAATGAGACCGCAAGCAAAACCCCTGCCTCCATAATCGCGACAGCCACGTTGCCCTGCTTGAACTCCTCGGTCTCATTTATGTCTGCGGTTATCTTGTCGAGGACCTTGAGCGCGATGTATATCGCCGCTATGGCAACGATTAGCCCAAAGAGCAAATTGAGCGTGCTAATCGCGAGCGCGACTAAGAGCAATGGGACGCTCATCCCAAGAACGATATTGTTCCCGAAAGCCTGCACCCCGCTCTGGACAACTGTTGCTATCGAGAGCACGACTGCGGCCATGAGAATCCCGACTGCCGCGTTGCCCTTCTTAATCTCCTCCATCTCATTAATGCCCGGCGTCATCCTGTCGAACATTTTCAGGCCGAGGTAAATCGAGCCCATGCTCAGCGCAAGGCCCACGACCAGTTTCAGCAATCCTAAAGCTATGCCTATCACCATATCCGGAACCGCCATAACATCACCGATGGTAAATGAGCGAATAACTTTATAAAAATTTACGGTCATGTTCAAGCCATGGCAACTAGGGAAGAAATCCTGCAGAGCGGAAAGGGCGAGATACGGGTCTTTCGGGCAGGGATGTACCAGCGTGAGGAGTTCCGCGTGAAGAGAATCGACTCGCCATTCGGGAAATACGCGGTGCTTGAACTGGACAAGTTCGCCGACTTGAAAGAGCTCCTGCGCATTTCCGAGGAATACGGGCTCCCGGTCTTTTCCAAAAACGGGAAGATATTCCCGAAGGGAAAGAGCGCCAAGGATTTCGTCGGGTTGTAGTCGTGGCTTTATGGCATTCGGAAGGGCCCTTGCGGCCTTGGTTCTTCTCATCCTCCTTTTCGGCTGCTTAAAACCTGAGGGGAAGGAAGTCGCTTTCTCTTTCACTTACAGGATTATCGGCCCTGGCGGAGTGCAGGAGGGCAGCATGGGGGACTCGGTTATTGCCCCCAGGAACGCGGGTTATTTCCACATTCGCATGAATATTACGAACCTCGGGAACGAAACGCATTACCTGAGGGTCCTGGACCAGGAGGCCGGAGAGTATAAGACGACTCTTCCGATTTATTCCAGGGAGCGGGTGAATGGGGCCGGGAGGGACTGGCGAGCCCTTGATTGGGCTGGGGCGATGGGAATCGGGAGCGTGGAGAGGGAAGAAGAGCGCCTTGTTCCGTTTGCCCCGGGGGAGGAAAAAAGCCTTGAGGCGCCAATCTTCTTCTTCAATGAAAAGACTGCCGGCACCGTGCCCCAAAAGACCGAGCTTTCGATAGAGATTGTGAATGCGAGCGGGAGCGTAATTGGGGAGAAAACCATAACAATAACGCTCACGGGATAGCCGCTTGTTCTAAAAAAACTCACAACCCCCGGCGCCCTCGGGGGCGCTATTTTGGTTTCGGCTGGCGGATGCCGAATCCGGGCGAGTGCCTCGTGGTCTGGATACGCGCTTATTTTTTGCGGCGGTTCGTTCTGGTATTCTAATTAAGCTTTTAAAGCGGTCATGCAATAGTCCTACGAGGGAATATGAGACTGAACCGCATTTGCGCACTCTTGGCGCTGTTGCTCCTTGCCCAAGCATCCTGGGGTGCTGTCACGTTCTCAAAGGATACGATAGAGTGCTGCAAGCTCTGGCAGAGCGTAGTCACCGTGACCAAGGCCGATGGACAGCCTTACGCTGGCTGCAAGATTTTCATTTCAGTTATGGAGACCAAAGCCGGAATAGAGACCACTCTCACCAAATCGACATATACCACTGACTCGCTTGGCACGGCCGTTTTGAGCTACACCCCGAGCAAGCCAGCAGGGGAAAGGCTCAAGATAAGCATCTCCTGCGATGAGAACAAATTGGAGAAGCTAATCCCTGTGACAGGGCTCGCTGACGGGCAGACAGGGCCTGGTTTTAACTTCGAGCTTCCTCGGGTAGAGACATGGCAGATTGCCGCTGTGGCGTTCATCGTATTCGCAGCGGTTTTCATCTTTTATGGGCGCAGGCTGGCCGGAATCTTTAGGTTGCCTGCTGGAAAGAAAGCTGCAGTGAAAAAATCAGACCCTGGGGAAGAGGAAATGAGCCCGCGGAGGCTCATACTCGACCATGAGCGCAAGTCAGCTGCAAAGCTCGCAAGGAAGCATCGGAGAAAGGAGATTCGGCTTGGCCATGAGTTCGTGAGAAAACTTTAAGAACTGCGGGAAACAACGTTAATCTATTAATCAACGGGGTGGTTGGATGGGTGGATTCGTTGATGACTGCGTCGACGTGATAAATTTCTCAATCTCTTGGAAGAGCGAGAGTTGGGTCGTTGGGATGTTTGCGATAATTTTTATTCTATCACTCATAACCAACGGGTTCAGCCAGGCGGAGAAACTGAGCGGGTCCAGGATGTTGCCTTTGGTGGCCTTGCCAGTTTTGATTTTGGCCGGCGTTATAACGGCATATTTCGTGGTAAAAGTCATGCTTTATGGACTTAAGAAACTGGGATTCGGGAACATCGAGTTCGGGCCCGTGGCTTTCATAAATTACATAATTTTAACCATACTCACCGGGCTATCCGCGCTTTTGCCCTGGATGGACACGAAGCTTCTCATAGGCGGGATAGTAATCCTGCTTGGGCTCGCATTAAGCGGCTTCTCGTTCCTGGTCTCGATAATCGGGGCAGCAGGAACCATGGCCGGAGGGGCTGGGGGCGAGGGATTCACGACCGCCTTGATGGCAGCCGGCGGCTCTGCGATAGCGTTCGTATTGTTCTTCCTGATCGGAGTCGTCCTCTGGTCGTACACTTACACCAGGCTGTTCGCAACCCCATACTTGTTCTTGAGCGGGAAGGCTGGGCTTGTAGAATCGATTAGAAAATCCTGGGGGCTGACGAATGGAAGGTTCTGGAAAATATTCGGGACTCGGGCATTCTTCGGAATCTGCGTAGGAATCGTGTTCGGCGTCATTGGGTTCATAATCGCGATAATCGGTGGTATAGCTTCGATTGTTGCGCCAATAGCTGGGGCGCTGTTGGTAGCAATCTTAATGTCGGTGATTCAGCCGGTCAGCACGTTTGTCGGGGCATACGGGGGCGTAAAAATCTATTCCCTGATTGATAAGCCTGGACCTGCGATAGAGATGGGGCAAACGGGCCCGGTGTCTGGGCAGGGGCCAAGGCCAGACCCTCTTCTCATGAAGAAGTCCGAGAACAAGAACAAGCTGTACGACCAGTATTAGTTTTTTTGTTTTCTTTGGGGGCTGGGCTAAACCGGCTTCCTCTCCAGTTTTCCCATCGCCAGCTTGTCGTCCCCGCCGCCGTTTCCGCCGAATTTTTCCGTGAGCTCCCTTAGCATCTCCTTCGCCTTGTGCTTGGAATCCCCGACGCAGACGACGATGTTCTCCTTCCCGAATAGGACTCCTGCTTTGCCAGCGACTTGTAGCTTGAATGCGAGCGTTCTTAGCGTCTTTTGGTCGACTGGGAGGCTGGTTTTCACAATTCCTTCCTTCCCTGCAATCAGTTTCTCGATTTTTGACTCTGCTGCCTGCCCTTCCGCCTCTTCCAGCTTTTTTCCTGCCTCTTTCCACTCCTTGAAGAACTTGGACACTGCCCCGGGAAGGTGCTGGGGCTGGACGTGAAGCTCCTCTGATGCCTTCCTGACTATCTCCTCCTGCTCCTGGACATATGAGATGGCTGGCGCGCCTGCTACGAATTCAATCCTGTTTATGCCGTCCTGAATCCTTGATTCGGAAATGATTTTTATGAGCCCGATGTCGCCTGTCCTGTCAACATGCAGCCCTCCGCATGCCTCGGCATCAAGCCCGTCAATGTCGATAACCCGGATTCGTTTTCCAGGTGAGCCTCCCCCCTGGTAAAGGATGAATCCGTATTTCTGCTCCGCCTCGCCCCTGTCCATAATCGTTTTGTTCACCGGGCGGTTCTCGGATACATAGCGGTTCGCGAGGGATTCGATTTCTTTTAGGATTGGAGCCGGTATTTTCTCATAATGGGTGATGTCAAGGTGCGCGCCCCCTGGCTCCTTCTTCGCCCCTGCCTGCCAGACGTGGTTCCCGAGCACTTTCCTGCAGGCTGAGTTGATTAGGTGGGTGGCCGTGTGGTGGCGCATCAGGGAATTCCGCCGTTCAACATCCACGAAACATTCCGCTGCGTCGCCTGACTTGAAATTTGGCTCGGTTTTGAGAGTGTGAACCACGATTTCTCCAACTTTGTCAGCCCTAAGGACAGGAATCCCGTTAATCGTTCCAGAGTCTGCCGCCTGCCCCCCGCCCTCGGGGTAGAAAACAGTCTTGTCTAGCACCACCCTGTTTCCCTCAACTTTTAGCACTTTCCCCTTGCACTCGACCTTTCCCTCGTAATAGAGGAGCGCTGTCGGGGGAATCCCCTTGATGTCTACGTGAATCTCCTCTTCCTTCTCCTTGAATGACTTCTTGGTTATCTTCGAGTAGAAGCTCGTCGGGATTTCGACCTCCTTCTTCAACTCCGAGGCAACCTTCTCGATGAGCTCGGGCGTTATCCCGTGGCTCTCATAGAGGGTAATCATCCTCTCATTCGTCAGTTTTTCCCCTTTTTCAAGCATTGATTCCACGATTCCGGTGGCCTTCTTCCTGCTCTCCTGGTATCTTCCTGCCTCGACTTCCAGAATCTTGTGGACCGATGGGAGGCTCTCCTCGAGCTCCGGGTAAACTGGCTTCAAGTCCTCGGCAACCATTGCTAAAATGTCCTCGAGCTTGAATTTGAAATCGTATTCGCCCATGAAGCCCAGCGCCCTGCGAAGGATTACCCGCAGGTTGTACCCTCCCCCGACATTCGAGGGGAGCGAGCCATCCGAAATCGCAAATAGAAGCGAGCGGGAGTGGTCAGCAATCGCATAAATCGCCTGGAGCGGGAATATGCTTTTTCTCAAGTCTCCGACGCTCTTCCCAAGCTCGCCTGCTATCCGCTTCTCCTCAAATGAGATTACTGAGCCTTCATCCGCGTCGAGCTTGGATGCGAGCGCAGCGTACCTGTGAAAGAGCGCCTTGTCGACCTCGATTCCTGCCATTTCTTCCATGAATTTTATTTCCCTTGGGAAAACCGAATCGAAAGCAGTATAATCCCCGTTCGAGTACCAGAGCAGGCGCTCGAAGCCCCATCCGACATCGATGACCTTCATGTCGAGTTCGCGCCGCTCGCCCTTGAGGAAGCTGTATTGCATGAAGACGCTGTTGACGAGCTCGAGGCCGTTCGCGAAGGATTCGACGCAAGGGCCGAAAGCGGAAAAGTCGCCCATCGCCCATACGTCCTCGGTGTAGGTGAGGTCGGTTTTTTTGACCCCAAGGACCTTGGTGAGGAACTCGAAATTCAGCTGAAGGCACCTGTCCTTCCAGTATCCCTCTTTCGGATAATTGAAAGCGTGCTGGCCGGCCATCGTGAAGCAGGAGAAGTGCCTCCCAGTCACTCCGACGTTCGCTATATCATTGAACCTTAGCGATACCTGCGGTACCATCAGCGGGTTTGCGGGGTATTCAAAGGTCATCTTTCCCTTCTCAATCCTCTGGAAATCCTGGATTGAGGCCATTGTGAAATAGAGGTCCGGCCTCCACCTGCTGACTACCGGGTAGCGCTTTATGACGGTGTGGCCATTCTTCTCCCAGAACGCCGCATATTTCTTCCAGAAGCTAACGTAATCGTCCCTGTTTTTCTTGGGCTTGAAGAATGAGTATGGCGCGTGAATCGAGTCCCCGCAGTTGGCGTGCTCGCCCACCCCCCAATAGTTCTTGCCGCACGAGCAGGTCCTCCGGGTGAAGCCTTCCTTCCCGAAGACCTCGACCGAGTAGTATTCCTTGAAATTCTTGGCGAACTCGGCTCTCAGCGAGTCCTTGGTGACACCCCGTGGGCTGAAGCCCGCGGCTTCCGCAGGAGTCTGTGCTTCGGGCGGAAGCCGCTCTGCAGGGTGCGCTTCTCCGCCGCCTGAAAACGTGCGGCTTCCGCGCACCCACGGGGTGTCAGTGAGCATGAATAGGTTTCGGATTAAAAAGGTTTTAATTGTTTCGAGGAGAGAGATGATGCATGAGGCAGATTCTGCTCCTGCTCGCCCTTCTCCTGCTGTTTGGCTGCTCCCAGCCCACGCCAGAGAAGCCGTCCGAGAAGCCGATGAGCAATGACAGCGAGGTTCGCATCATTGCCGGGGAAAATTACACCGTAGGCGAGCCAATCGCATTCCAGATTAAGACTTCAAACTACTCAATCGCCTACCTGAACCGCTCAGGCGGATATTCGGCCGGCTCCTACCCCTCTGCCTGGATATGCAAAAAGACGAACGGAAGCTGCGATAACATAGAATACAGGCAGATGAAGGGATTTAGCACTTGCGAGGGAGGAATTGTGAATGTCTGGGTCCCGACTGAAAGTTTTGAGAAGAAAGAGGTCCTTCCAGCTGAATTCTACGGCCTCCTGCTGCTCTGGGACCAGAATGACTGGAAGGAGCACTTGGTTTCTTGCGGGAATAGCTATGCAAGCATAAGGAGGGCCGAACCGGTTACTCCGGCGAACTACTCGATAACTTTCGTCTACTGGGTGAGTTGGGATTCGGCTCCGAGAAGCGTGAGCGCTGATTTCAGAATCATCTAGAAAGGATTAGGACTGGACAAGCGCATTGGCGCCCGAGCGCCACGTTCGAGGCTTCGAAGGAAACCGTTTCCCGAAAGGCTCGAAGACGCGATTGTTCGATAATCAACTGGATTTGGCGTGGTGCGGTGGACAAGCCCTACGACGTTAACGCCCGAACCGATTCGAGCATTCGTTTTCGGGTTTCAGCGGAAGCGTCCCGGGCGAGAACTCGCGACCCGTTGGTTTTTTCGTCGTGGGTTGAATTATCCACCACAACAGATTTGGCGTGTGGGGTATATGAATAAAAGTTCTGCAGGATAAAGGTGTGTTATGGGGGGAGAGCAGAAACGCCGGGGCAAGGTCGCCCGTTCCAGCACTCTTTTGGATGAGGAAAGGACGATAGCGAAGGGAACGTTCTGGAACCTCGCCGGCAGCGTAATCCTGAAGCTTGTCTCTTTCGTCTATGCCGTCATACTGGCAAGGAGTTTCTCCGTCGATGACATCGGGGTCTTCTACCTCGCTCTAAGCATAATGTACGTGCTGTCGATATTCAGCGACCTTGGAATGAACGGCGCGTTCTCAAGGTATGTGCCATTTTATATGGGGCGGGGCGAGAAGCAAAAGACCTACACTCTCCTGAGGGCATCCTATTTATTCTCAGGGTCCCTGTCGCTGTTTTTCGGAATAATCCTTTTCCTGGGCTCCGGGCACTTGGCCCAATTTTTTAAAACCCCTGTGCTTGGGGACGTGATGCGGGCAATGGCGATATTTTCGCTCCTGAACACCATTTTCACCCTGAACACCGCTTTCCTCGGGGGGCTCAAGAGGGTGAAGGAAAACGCGGTCCTCAATAACGCCCAGAACGTCCTCAAGCTCGCCCTAACTGTCGCGCTCTATTATATCGCAGGCCCTGCAACGGTGGTGATTCCGCTCGCATTCGTTTTGTCATACCTCATCCTTGCGGCACTTTCGTTTGTTTATGTCCAACGAAGCCTCAAGGACCTCGGGCCTGGCTTGGAAACCCCGGGCATCAGCGAACAGGCCAGAATTGTGAAGGAGACGATGGCATTCGGCATAACCCTTTCGATAATCGCGACAATATGGGGGATTTTCAACTACACGGATAGGCTTATGCTGGGATATTTGCTCCCGGGCGATGTAGCGGCTTCGACGGTCGGGATATATTCTTTGGCAGTGTCCCTTGGGTCGGTCCTGGTGATATTCCCCGGTGCCATTATCGCGATATTCATGCCTGTGATATCCGAATTGTTTGGGAAAAGCAAGCGCGAGGAGATGCTCTCGGTGTCGAAAACCGCACTCCGGTGGTGCATCTTTTCAACAGTCCCGATAACTGCAACTCTTTTCGTTTTCCCTGGTGAGCTGCTGCAGATATTTTATGGGGCGGCGTACGTATCTGGGGCGACCGTCCTCTCTGTATTCGCCATCGGCCTGTTCTTGCGGTATTTGAGCGTAGTTCACGAAACAGTGCTCGCAGCCATGAACACGATAAAAATAAACTTATACGCTTCGATTACGGGAGCATTGCTGAATATTGCCTTGAACTATTTCTGGATTCCGATTTACGGGATGAATGGGGCGATATACGCGACAACTGTCTCGCTTTTCTTCGTGACGGTCCTCCTAATCGTTTATTCAAAACGAATCGCAGGCTTCGGCTTCCCGAGGGAAGTTTACGGGCCATTGCTCGGAGGAGTTATCACCCTGCTTGCAATGCTGGCTGCCAGGGGGCCTGCCGTCTCAATTATCTCTTCAGTCCCCCAGATTCCGCTAGTGGGCCAGCCGATGCTCGACTTGGTATTTCAGAAAGCCCTGAAGCTCGCCGTGCTCGGGCTTCTTTTCTGCCTCTCCTGCGCCCTTTATTTCGCGATTCTTGTGACGATGAGGTCGTTTTCTAAGGAGGATGTGTCCGTCGCATCGGGGTTCTTAAGGAGGGCCAGGGTCCCAGATGGCGCCATTGTATTAACCGAGCGCGTTATGGGCCCTAGGGACTGAAGGAAAAAGTGGGCCCGCGGAGGTTTTCGCTCCTTTTCAGGAAAATCGAACTCCGAATCTTCAGTGTGTGAGACTGACGTCTTACCATTGCCGGCTTCGCCGAAAAGGCGAGCTTTCGACTACGGGCCCGCGAAGTAGGTTTATGGGAGAATACTAATAAAAATGTGACACTCGCTCGGCGAACCTCGGGGTAGTTAGTGGGTTCCTGTTCCTCGGTAATTTAGTGCTTGTGCTCCTGCGCGCTCTTGAAGAATCCTGCGATGAACCCGAGGGCTGCGCCAATCGAAGTGAGGTCCGGGTTGTGGATTCCGATTTGGGTTAGCCCATTCTCGACAAGCGGGCCGAGAATCGGGACGAAGTGCAGTATGAACCCGGTCACCGCGCCCATGAGGGCCCCGATTATCGCGAAGAAGAATATCGCAATTATCCCGACAACCACCACGAATGCGCCGATTACTGCCGCAATCATTGCGGCCATTATCCCCAATGCCATTGAATCATCTCCTGTCGATTATCTCCTCGGCATCGGCCCCGGTCCCGATGAATTTGACTGGGACACCCAATTTCTTCTCGATTTCCCCTATGAAAGATTTCGCTTCCTTCGGCAATTTCTCGAATTTCTTCACTCCTTTGCATGATGGGAATTTCACGTCGAGCTTTGTCACTGCGAGCATTGTCGCCGAATTTATTTCGCAGGCGAGTTTCAGCTCGTCCCAGTGAAGGGATTCGGATACTCGGCGGGGGCGACCGGTGACTGTCCCGTATTCCGCATAACCGAGTTCTACGGCTCGTTCATGGCTCACTTCCCCCACAAATGGTCCGTTCCCGACTCTAGTGGTGTATGCTTTCAACACGACAATCACATCATCAATTTTTGTTGGGCCTAACCCCACATCAGCGGCAACAGAGCTCGCGCTCGTGTCCTTCGAGGTAACGTATGGATAGGTCCCATAGAGGAGCGAGAGCATGAAGCCCTGCGAGCCCTCGACAAGGACATTTTTCGAGGAATTGACTTCCTTCGGGACATCAGTCAAGTAGGGTTTTAGTTCGGGGACCTCACTCACTAATTTCGCTGTCCTCCTGACTCTGTCGATATTCGCTGGGCCGCATCCTGTTTTCGTAGTCCCGATTTTTCCTCCGGTTTCAGAATCCTCGACTATGTGAGCAGAGGTTATTGCGGTGCACCTAAAATCTATCCCGACTCTCCCTTTGACCCCACACTCCTCGACCTCTTTCAAGAAAACCTCCGGGTTGACCAAAACCCCGGCTCCAATCAAAATTCTTGATTTCTCATAAATTATCCCAGATGGAAGCTGGCGAAGCTTGTAGGTCCTTCCCTTGTAGATGACCGTGTGTCCTGCGTTCGGCCCGACTCCCCCCCGAGCAACAACGTCTGGCTTATCATGCAACGCAAGGTGGGAGATGATTTTTCCCTTTCCCTCGTCGCCAAACTGCCCGCCGACTAAGATATTGATTGCCATAAACACACCCTCCTTGAAAAGTATCGACTAAAAAGAAATTTAACCCTTCCCTGCGAGATTAGTTTATGCTCAAGAAGTTCATTCCCAAAAGGATTGAGACACTGGGTGGCGAGATTCTCTTGAGGGAAGCGCAAAAAAAGGACCTGAAAGCGCTCAATAGGATTGTTAATGAACCTGAAGTGAATAAGTTCATCTGCTTTCAGGCCCCTGTCCGGATGGAGACTACGTCGGGGCATTACCTGGAAAAGAAAAGGGCCGGAGAACCGTGGATTGTTGTCATTTTTCAAGGGAAAGTTGTCGGCTCAATCGACTTGAAACCGAAAAGCGGCAGGGAATCCCATGTTTCTGACTTTGGGGTTGCTTTTTCAAAAGAAGTCCATGGGAAGGGGATTGCCGAAGCTTCGGTTCGGTGCTTCTTTGCCTGGCTTGCGAGGAATGGGATTAAAAAAATCGTATCTAGCGTTATTTCCGATAATGAGAGGGCTCGCGCATTCTACAAAAAACTGGGGTTTGGGGAGCTGTGCCTGCTTTCGAGAAATTGCAAGCGGGGAAAAAGATATTTGGACACTATAGTAATAGAGAAGTTCCTTTGAGTTGGTCTAATGAAGATGAATCCTTTGCTTTCCAAGCTGAAACGGGGCCCCCAGGTCATTTTGCCGAAAGACATCGGGATGATTCTTGCTTTCACCGGGGTTGGGAAGGCGAGCAAGGTTGTCGACGCGGGGGCTGGGAGCGGGTGGCTGGCGATATCTCTTGGGAATGTGTGCAAGAGCGTTGTCACTTATGAGCGGAGGGAAGAGTTTGCCGAGCTCACAAAAATGAATGTCGGGAGGGCTGGCTTGAAAAATGTGAGGGTGAAATTGGCTGATATTTTTACTGGGATTAGCGAAAAGAACATCGACCTCATCACTCTTGACTTGGCTGACTCTGACATGGTTATTCCTCATGCTTATGCTGCGCTCAAAGCAGGCGGGTTTGTTGTTGGGTATCTTCCCCATGCCGAGCAAGTTTCAAAATTCGTCAAGGAATGCGAGCGAGTTGGGTTCCTGGGGGCATTTTGCATTGAATGCATTGTCCGCGAGATGCTTGTAAGAGAGCAGGGCTTCAGACCCGAGAACACCGGGCTCACGCACACCGCGTATTTGGTTTTCGCTAGGAAAGGCGAGAAAGCGGCTGGCGGGGCCGGGAACCCGGCAGTTGGTTAGGGAACGAGCCGGATTTTGCGAGGGCACTGTTGGGGATTTGATGGTCAAAATCAAGCGGGAAGCACTTGAGCTCGCCCTTGGCGCATCGAAGAATACTTACCCTGATGAATTCATAGCCCTGCTAAGAGACAATGACGAAAAAACCATAACCCACATACTGGTTCTCCCGAGAAGCACTTACGGAAAAGGTTTTTCGAGCGTGGATTTCAACATGCTCCCGATGTTCTCGCATTCCTGCGGGAGCTTCCATTCTCACCCTGTTCCAAACCCGAGGCCTTCGCGGGGAGACAGGCTGTTCTTCGCAAAGCTCGGGGATGTGCACCTGATAGCCGGCTATCCGTATGGGGAGCGGGATGTGAGGGCGTATGACCGGGAGGGAAAGGAAATCCCTCTCGAAATTCTTGACTAGAAAGCTTTTTAATTAAACTCGAGAAAGTAAGGTAAAGAAGGAGGTGCGATGATGGACTTTATTGTAACGCTGTCGATAATTCTCGGCCTGGCTGGCGCCTTTGCAGCCCTGCTCTATGCCTACTTTATGGGCAAGAGCGTGCTCGCCCAGGAGGAAGGCACGCCGAAAATGGTGGCAATATCCATGGCTGTGAGGGAAGGGGCTGAGGCTTACCTGAAAAGGCAGTTCAAGACCATCTCAGTTGTTGTGTTTCTAATTGCAATCCTGATGGGGATAGCGTTCTGGAACACTCCGGGCGGGTGGGCGCTCCCGATAACGTTCGTGATTGGGGCGATTTTCTCCGCGAGCGCAGGCTACACGGGAATGTTCGTCGCAATAAGGTCCAATGTCAGGTGCGCGAATGCCGCTAGAACCGACCTCAACTACGCGCTGAGGACAGCGTTCAAGGCAGGGATAGTCAATGGGATGGTCCTCGCAGGGCTCGGCTTGCTCGGGGTCACTTCGATATTCGGCAT
Source organism: Microcaldota archaeon (assembly GCA_021813385.1). Classification (GTDB taxonomy): domain Archaea; phylum Micrarchaeota; class Micrarchaeia; order Burarchaeales; family JAKAKT01; genus JAKAKT01. The sequence continues at coordinate 3,069 of JAKAKT010000044.1, read as the reverse complement.
CGCTTGCGTTTATTACTTCTATTTCACGGGCCAGGGGATTGAGGGCGCTATTCCGATAATAAGCAATGTTGTTGTCGGGTTCAGCTTCGGCGCGTCGCTCCTCGCGCTTTTCATGAGGGTCGGTGGTGGGATATTCACGAAGGGCGCTGATGTCGGGGCGGACCTTGTGGGAAAAGTCGAGAAGGGGATTCCCGAGGACGACCCGAGGAACCCGGCTGTGATTGCCGACAATGTGGGTGACAACGTCGGGGACTGCGCAGGAATGGGCGCTGACATTTACGAATCCTATGTGGCTTCGCTTGTGGCGGCCATAATACTCGGATATGCCGTCCCAAAGCTCGGCGGAGGCATGTATGGGCTCGCTGGAATGGCGCTTCCAATCCTGTTCTACGCCGCTGCTGCGTTCTCCGCAATAGCCGGCACTTATTTCGTCAGGGCTAAGAAGGGAGAAAGCGCCATGAAGGCGATGGACAAGGGGCTCATGGCTGCGAACGTGATAATGGCCGCCCTGTTCTTCATAATATCCTGGGTATTGTTCAACGACCTCAGGCCGTTCATAGCCGCTTTCGCAGGCCTTGGGGCGACGCAGTTCATCGGCTGGATGACTGAGTATTACACTGCGCCCAACATGAACATATTCGGGAAGCTCACCGGGAAGGTCCCTGTGCAGGAAATAGCGAAATCCGCGAAGACAGGGGCTGGCACCACGATAATAAGCGGGGTTGCATACGGGTACCAAAGCGCTTTCATGATGGCAATAATCGTCTCAATCGCAACCTATATCGGTTATGTGGCATTTGGGTTCTATGGGATTGCCCTCGTGGGGGTCGGGATGCTCGGGACGACCGGCATTACTGTCTCGATGGACACTTTCGGCCCTGTGTCCGACAATGCGCAGGGAATCGTTGAGATGAGCGGGCTTGACAAGATTGACAAGAAGGCTGCGAAGATAACAAGCGAGCTCGATGCCGTGGGGAACACCACAAAAGCACTGACGAAGGGGTTCGCGATAGCTTCAGCCGCAGTCTCGGCAGTAGCATTGTTCGCCGCATTCCTCTCCAAGGTCGCGGTTGTCGGGGTGACCTCGATACGGGCATCGGAACCCATAGTCTTCATCGGCTTCCTCATGGGGGCGGCATTCCCGTTCCTGTTCTCCTCGATGGCGATAAAGGCGGTCGCGAATACCGCTTTTCTCATAGTCGAGGAGGTCAGGAGGCAGTTCAAGACGAAGAAGATAATGGAGGGGAAGGACAAGCCCGATTACGCGAAATGCGTCGACATCGCGACGAAGGGCGCGCTGAGCGAGCTCGCAGTCCCTGTGATAATCACCGTTATCTCCCCGATACTAATCATCTTCCTGCTCGGGCCCGAGCCGCTTGGAGGGTTCCTGGCAGGGGCGATTGTCTCCTCGCTGATGCTCGCGGTGTTCATGTGCAATGCCGGCGGGGCCTGGGACAACGCCAAGAAATACATCGAGGACGGGAACTTCGGGGGCAAGGGAACCCCGACGCACGCCGCGGCCGTGATTGGCGACACTGTCGGCGACCCGTTCAAGGACACCGCGGGGCCAGCGCTCAACATAATGATGAAAATATTGAGCGTGATTGGGCTCTTGATTGCAGGACTGATTGTCGGCGGGGCAGTTAGCTTCTAGGAAAAATAAGTTCGGGGCCTCTAAGGGGGGGCCCTTTTCTCTTTTGTTTTATTGCTTTTGATTAGAGTATGGGCCGTGTCTTTCTTTTCATTCTTTGTAAGCCCTCGGGTCCTTCAGGAACTCGAATGGCTTTTGGTCCTTCAAGTAAGCGGCTAGAATGTCCGGCCCTAGCCCTTTCCAAGAGGAGCCCTTCTTTATCCTGAGCTCGGGCAGCTTCCCATACGCGGGATTCGGCACCACTTTTCCATTTGCGAGCTCGTAATACGCTCCTCCCTTATGCCTCTCGTACTCCCTATATTCTGAAGAAAAATTAGCCTCGACCAGGTTCGCCATGATGAGAGGGTCTTTCCCGGGGTTTATCGTTATGTGGCCATAGTTCGGGGGCATCGGGACAGCGTCGCCCTTCTTCGCCTTTATGAGAATCGCATCTTCAATCGAGCCGTCTGGCCTTGGCTTCTGCAGAAGATAATGCGCCTCACCTTCGAGAACATTGTAGAGTTCTGTGTAGGAGAGCCCTAAAACCGCCGGGGGATGGTAGTGGCCCAATGTTTTATTGATTTCAGTACCGAGGGGCTTTTGGAAAATTATCGTAACATCATAGCGGATGCCGTTCTCTTTCAACTTTGGGGCGAGGTCCCGGTACATGTGATAGAGGGGCGTTTTTTGGTCGCCCTTGCCCGCTTCCAGGTCGAACAGGACTGCTTTCATCTGACCGAGAGTCCGGATGTCGGGTTTCACTGGGTTTTCATCAAGATAAAGGGTGCAGCCGTTGTATTCGAGCTTGAGGTCCTTGACATTGAGCTTCATGAGAAAGAATTGAAGAAAAAAGAATTTAAATGGGGAGGTGGCTCCCCAAATGGGCTTACTTCTTTTTCTTGGACATGTAGAAGTATGCCGCAAAGCCCAAGAGGAGAACTGCCCCGATTCCTGCAACATACCAGGGGGTCATGTCGGGACCCTCGATTTGCGCGACTGGCGCAGGGATTCTGCAGGTTTTTCCTGAAACGTCTTTGATGCATCTCCCGCTCTGGCAGCAGTATGGGCCGTTCCCGCAGTTGGTGTATGTCACCTTGCAGGTTGCATCGACCGAAGCCACTGTTTTTAGGCCGCTGCAATAAGTTCTTGGGGTGCACTGTGGCGGGCATACTCCGCAGTCGCTTGAGCAGGTAGTGCAGTTTTCTCCTGCCTCGCATCTTCCGTTTCCACATACTGGGAGGCAGGTTCCACAGTCACTTGAGCAAGATGTGCAGTTCTCGTTTCCGTTGCAGGTTGCGTCTCCGCAAATAGAGCCGACAGTGCTAATCGAGTAGGTTGCCTCGGCCACTCTCTTAGCTACCTTCAGGTACGCAGATGTGGGGGCGTAGCTGTAGAAAATCGAGCCCCTCTCGGACACAAAATTCGTACTGACTAGCCTG
>JAKAKT010000068.1 GCA_021813385.1 Microcaldota archaeon | reverse complement strand
TTGGAGTCATCTACGTAACCTTCTTCATATTGCTCGTAGGAGTGGGCGGCTACTGGATACTCCACAGCAACACGTGGGTTGACTACAACATACTCTACGGCCCCCCAAAGATTATTGAGGGAAGGGTCACTCGTATTGAGCCGAGCTGTGAGGACCCGAAGAAGACCCTGGTGATGCTAGATACGGGTAAGTCGCAGGCATACGTTTACATGGGCTTCAGGTTCGGCGTCTCAGTTGGGGATGGCCTGACAATCACAGCCTACAATATTTCAGGGAGAGGACTTCTCTTTGACCTCACCCGCGCAGGCTGCGAGCCAGGGGGGGCCCATTATTACGCGATAAAGGCTTACAACTCGAGGACCGCGACAACGCTCGAAGGAAGGCCTTGGCAGAAATAACAAGGTTAAAGCGAGCGAATTTAAATTTTTCATTCGAATTGAAATATGGTGATAATCGATGGTTAAGATTGAGCAGGACCACGAGGCGTGCATAGGCTGCGGCGCTTGTGTATCCGTCTGCCCCGAGAACTGGGAGACGACAGATGACGGGAAGGCGAAGCCCCTGAAGACCGAGCTTCCCGAGGTCGGCTGCAACAAGGAGGCCGCGGATGCGTGCCCGGTGCAGTGCATAAAAGTGATTGAGTAAGCCTGGTTCTTCGTTTGATTTTTCATCCTTATCCCCCCAGTTCTCACTGACACCCCGCGGGTGCGCGGAAGCCGCACGTCTTCAGACTGCGGAGGAGCGCACCCTTCAGAGCGGCTCCCGATTCGCGCTCGGGCGCGAATGGGCGCATTTTTCGGGACGCCGAAAAATCGCGTCCGCCTGAATCCCATTTCCTGCGGAAGCCGCGGGCTTCAGCCCGCGGGGTGTCACTCGGCCCCGAGCCAAAGAATTAAAACCCCGCCGTCCATACCCCCAATATGCCAAAAGACTCGATTCATTTCATACTAACCGGCGGGACAATCGATTCCTATTACGACGGGACAAAGGACACTGTAATCCCGAACAAGAAGTCCGTAATCCCCGAGTATATCCTGGGCCTGAAGCTCTACGCTGACTTCCATTTCACCGAGGTCTGCATGAAGGACAGCAGGCAACTTACCAAAACCGACATGAAAAACGTTCTCTTTGCAATCGAGAAAAGCCCCTCGAAAAAAATCATCATAACCCACGGCACCTATACGATGCCCGATACCTCGAGATACCTGAAGCAAAACCTAAAGCGCCACGACAAAACAATAATTCTTACAGGTTCGATGATTCCCCTCACATTTGCCAATTCCGATGCCCCGTTCAACCTCGGGTATTCCATCGCAAAGGTGAACGAACTGGGAGGGGGCATCTACGTTTGCATGAATGGGCGTATCTTCAAACCTGAGGAAGTGATGAAATTAATCTCCGAGGGAAAGTTCACCTCTATTTTCAGCGAGAAATAAAAAAGAAAAAGCGCCCCCACCGCGAATTTCAAACGTCTCGTTACAGTTTTTCTTTGGGACGCCACGAGACCTTTCTTTTTTTAAAAAAGAAAGGGATTGTTTTTGAACGCGGGTCCCAAGCTTCGGAGGCTCGTGTCCTATCCAGGCTGGACTATGGGGGCGCCGTATTGTTTAGGGCAATCGAATTTTTAACCCTCACCGCAAAACGATTCTCATGCCATCATTCAAGGAACTGCAGACTAAGAGATGGGACAGGGAATACTCGCAGAAAGGCTCGCTCTGGCACGGCCCGGCCCACCTCGATTTCGAATTGCCGGAAAAAGCAAGAGTTCTCGAGCTTGGCTGCGGGAATGGGAAAACCCTCTCGGGAATTTTGAAGACTAATTCCAAAGTCACCGCGATAGACTCCTCGAAAATGGCCGTCGAGCTCTGCAAGAAGATGGCCGAAAAACTTGGCAGAAGCGATGCCGAAATCCTGGTTGCCGATGTTTGCCGGCTTCCATTTCCCGATTCCTCTTTCGACATTGTCATCGCGTTCCACATTCTCGAGCACTTGCTTTCCGAGGACAGGGAGAAGGCGGTTTCCGAAATAAAACGAGTCTTGGTTCCAGGCGGGAAAGCTTTCGTTCGGGTTTTTTCAATCGGGGACATGAGATTCGGGAAAGGGAACGAGGTTGAGAAGAATACTTTCATGAGAGGCAACAAGCTCGCGTATCACTATTTTACTGAGCAAGAATTGAAGAGTCTATTTTCTGGATTTCAGCTGATTTCCTCGTCTCTTCTTTCCCGCGAGGTCCATTACGAAAAGAAAACATTCAAGCGCGAGAGGATTCAGGCGGTTTTCGAGAACTGATTCACCCCAGCTCTTTTGCCTCGAAAACGAACAATTCCTCAACAGTCGCCTTCAGCACTTTCGCTATTCCGCAGGCGAGCTTGAGCGAGGGGTTGTATTTCCCCGCTTCCAGGAACACAACGGTTTCCCTCCTAACCCCCACCCTCCTTGCCAGCTCCTCCTGGGTCATGTCATATTTCGCCCGGTACTCCTTTATGCGGGTTTTCATCAAACATCCTCCTTCCTGCTGAAATACAAGTAAAATGTCCCGAACATTACCGCAGATGCCACTATCCCAACTGCTGCAACGTGCCTCGGGAGAATCCCGGGGAATCCGTGGTCCTCGACCCCTGTTCCCGCATACCACATCAGCCCGAGGAGCACCCAAATCGTCCCGAGGAAAGCGTAATACCCGGCATTTTTCATAACCCTGTCGGTCCGCTCGTCCTCCTGCGGAATCCCGTTCCTTACAAGCTCATACCTCCCCTTCACGAACTTGGCCCCGAACAGTATGATTACTACGGCGATTATGGCGATGAGCATGCTGTAAAGGCTGCTGCCCTTAAGGAATAACATTGCCGAAAAGAGGAGCATGGTCAGCGCAACGAGTGCGAACACGGTTCCCTTGAGAAGAACACTGAGTTTTTCATTCATCCAATCACCTCAGCCAACATCCGCTTTTCTTCCGAAATGCCACCCAAGGAAATGCTGGCTCGCGACCATGAAGAAGAACGTGAGCCCGAGGGCCCCGCCGACAGTAAGGGAAGCGAGCTTGAATTCATCGGCAATCATCATCCCTGCTATCAGCACGTACGTGAGCCACCAGGAATACGAAGTGGCGATTCTTTTCGTTTTTTCCGTCCTCTCGTCCGCCAATAAGTCCTCTTCTTTGCTGAAGCGCAGGTAAGCGGCAATGAAGATGAGGGCGAATGCAAATGCTATTAGGTAAGACATGACTTTCGAATCAACCATTTTGGCGATGGATGCGACCCCTGCAAAAAGCAGCACGAGGGCTGCCAAGGCGAGCATCCTCCCGGAGCGGGACTTCATTGATTTTTGTGCCATATTTCTCACCTTTTGTTATCTTTTTCCAACTTTATGTTAGAATTATATAACAAGTAGTATTTAAGCCTTTCGGCTGCTCGAGGAAGAGGATTATTAACCCTGGGGTGCAAAATTAACCTGCGTTGGATGACGACACCGTCCCAGTGGGAAGCGAAAGCGATGACCCTGCGGAGTAGCTTCTGACAACGCATTAACGCTGATTGGACTGCCGATGAGGTGAATGGATGAAGATTGAATTCAATGGCATGGACCTCGATGCTGCTATTCAGAACTGGGAGAACGAAACGAAGAAATTCGTTGCTCTTTCGGTGGCATTCGTGTTCGTAATATTCTTTGCCCTTTTATACGGCGTCAGGATAACCGGTTTTGTTGAACAACTCATGCTTTGGCTCGCCTTCATCCTCTCGTTAGCTGTTCTTTTATGGATTGGGGACAGAAAAGACAAGAAATTGAAGAAGGCGAAAAACGCAAAAAAGTAGCTTCTGACAACGCATTATTCTTACGTCGAAGAAAATCCGTATTACGACGAGTTAGTGACATGGGTCATGAACATAATGGGCCATTACATTCGAAATCCCAGGTAAAACGGAGTTAGACTCAATATAATGGAAGTTATGATCAGTAAGTAACCTTGCTTGTATTTTTTTTCTCTAACAAGCCGTATGCCCTCAATGAATGCGATTAGATTTAATGCAAAATACGCTAAAACCGTGAATATTATCAATAAAAAGAATATTCCCAGGGCAGGACCGGGGTTTCCCCTACTCCCTGCCTGCGTAATGCTGGGAAATACTAAACCTAATTGTAGCGTGAACTAACATCTGTCCGCTTTTGTTGAACGAACATTTGTCCGCTTTTTGAGCTTTGGTTTTCTCCTGTTAAAATACTTTTTGTCGAAATAAA
>JAKAKT010000001.1 GCA_021813385.1 Microcaldota archaeon | reverse complement strand
GTTTGTTTGCGAAGTCATTCAAGTAATAAACAAAACACGAAGGTTTAAATAGCCTCGAGTGCATAATACAATGTCGACTTTTGGGGGGTTAGATGACAGCACTTTTCAAAACCAACGAGGCAGGGGAAAGAGGAGCAATCGCTAGGACCACCGCCAAAGCTCGGGATGGATTTTTGGCCTTTTGGGAGAGGGCTTATCCCCCGAGAAAGCTCGAGAACGAGGTCAAGCGGGACCTGGACCGCCACAACTACGAGAGGTTGATAAAACACGGACCCGAGAACGAGGTGGGCAGGGCGGCGCATCTGTGGCTTGTCGAAAGGGCCCGAAACTCGCCCAGGGACAAGAAATCCCAACTTGCGATTGTCACTTACCTTAAGGTCGCCTGCGCGTTTTACCCGGAGCTTTTGGATGCTTCGTTTGGCGGGATAGGAGTAGGCAATCCATTGCGCGGGATTGCCGACAGGGCCAGGGTCGAGCTTGGTAGGTACTGGGGAGATTTGGCGCAATTCCGGGAGGACGGGAGGAGCGATGACCTTCTCATTTACGCGCTTGGCCAGAACGGGAACAACCATTTCGTCCAAGTGGCAACAAGGGACATCATGAGGGGAAACTGGGGGGAGGAGGACCTGATGAAAATTCTAGACGGCAAAAAACACGAGGCAGTTGCCGGGATGGTTGTAAAAGAGGTTGCCCTGAGCGGGAAAATCGGGCTTGTTGAGAAAGTGCTGGGCAGGGCCCTGGAGGACCATCCATTCAAAAATGCAATAATAGGGCAGTTGACTGAAAGCATGATGGTTGTCGAGGAAAAACGCGACACTGGCGGCAGTTCCCCCGGACTTACGGGGATTAGGATTTTTTCCCTAAAGGATGCTTATGGCGACAACGTGAATGCTGCAACGATACAAGGCGAGATAGACGGGGTAAAATCCAAGGTACGGGAGCTTCGCGAACTCGTGGAGGGCATCCAGCTTGATTACGTCGCGAACGGTGGCCTGACCTCCGGAATCAAGAAAAATTGCGCCGCAATCCTTGATATGGCGAGAAGCGAAAGGGAGTCCCTTTTCTTTCGCCGGGAGCTTTTGGTGGCGCTTAGGGAAATCGCATTGACGACCAGGGAGGTTCATTCGAATTTCATGACGCTATATACCGAGGATGTCTCGATAGGAGGGCCAAAAATTTTCTGCGATGCCTACGCCGAGAAAATCGGCGCCATGTATTCGAGCGTAAGGGAATTCAGTGAAACCATTGGCAACAAAGACGAAGAAGCTTTTTTTAGATACGCTTTGGAGGAACCAGAGTTACGGTTCCACGCAACTGTCAGATTGGCAACTCTGGAAAAACCTGACGCGAAAAAGCTCGAGCACATAATAAACCTCCCGGAGGTAAGCGAGCCGATAGCCCGAATGGCCGTTGTCGGCCTGGTGAACAGCGGTGACTTCATCTCCATGCTCGGGATTGTGGAGGATGCGAGTGCAAAAGGGCACCCGCGTCTGGAAGCCATGATTGACCAGTTTTCCAAGGCGATGACTGAACTCAAAGAGAATACGAAGCGGGCACATTTGACCGGAATGACTCTTGAGCTTGTTGGTTTTGAGAGCATAACACTCAAGGAAAAATACGGGGGAAAAATGACTGTTGGCCAGCTTGTCGAGGAACTGAAAACCGGGATTGCCCGAAAAAACCCTGCGCTCGCACTTCGGGATAGGGGAATAAGCGATGAGCTGTTATCGATTGCGGTTGTGAGGTTATGGGAAAATAACGATTTGAATGAGACTATCCGGGTTTTGAGGCAGATGGAAACAGACGGGCATCCAAAATTAGAGAATGCCATTCGTGAACTTTTTGGCACATGTTCCTTGCTCATAAATGGTCGAATCGTTCCGCTCAGGGATATTGCTGAACATGAGGACCTTAACGGTGTCGTCGGAGTCTTGGCATACGTGAAAACAGTGAATAACCGGCCCTTCAACTGACCATTGGAAACCCCCTCTCGAAAGGCTATTTAACCATTTTCTGCCAATTGGTGGGGTATGAGCGACGAAGTCGGGACAGTCATATCGACCCTGGAGGGGCCTTCGACGATGGCATTCTCTTTCGTGATAAGCAACCCGAAAGTGAGGAAGGGCCAATTCGTGCAGGCGAAGTGCGAGGAGGGGCTGCTCATCGGCATGGTCACCGAGATTACCAGGGCGAACAGGTATTTCGAGCGCGCGGAGAGCGTCGCGGAGTATGAAAGGAGCGGGGGAATGCCGAGCTTCCCGACTGCCGAATGGGAATATAGCATAGCGAACGTTCGGGCCCTCGGGGTCTATTCGAAGGACAACCATTTGATAAGGGCTACTTTCCCAGCTGCGCCTGGAATGAAGGTCGAGGTTGCGGACGAGAAGCTGCTCAAGGATTTCCTGGGATTCGATGATTGCGGCCTTAATTTGGGAAAACTCGCGAACCACGAGCTCGACGCACTCCTCCCGCTTAATGGGCTGCTCCAGAAGCACGTCTCAATCCTCGCGATGAGCGGGGCCGGAAAAAGTTATTTGTCAAGTGTGTTGATTGAGGAATTGCTCGACAGGAAACCGGAAAACGGAAGGGTTGCAGTAGTGGTTGTTGATGTTCACGGGGAATATTTGGGGTTCAAGCACGGGAGCTACGGGCAGAAGACGAAAATTTTTGACGGGAAGAAGCTGAGGATTGCGCTTCACAAGGTTCCGCCGCAGATGTTCGGCGAGTTCCTGCCTGAGCTCTCAATGGGCGGGATGAGGGACCTGGCAGTTGTCGTGGATGAGCTGAAGAAAGAATCGAAGGAGAAGCACGAAGCTTACGAGATGAAGGACCTCATCAACAGGATTGAGGGGAGGAAGGAGATAAAGGAGAGCGTGAAAGGGCCGATGCTCTCTTGGCTTTACCAGCTCCAGCGCCTGAGGCTTTTCGGGAAGGCGGACAATCCCTCCATAAAAGAGCTCGCGCAGTCTGGGAACCTGTCGATTCTCGATTTGAGCGAAATCGACAGCATGAAGAAGAAGCAGATAATCCTCGCCTATTTCGCGAAAAAGCTGTTTTCGGCGAGAAGGAAGGGGAAGATTCCGCCGTTTATGTTGCTAGTTGAGGAGTCGCACAATTTCGCGAGAGAAAAAGCACCGAAAGGCTCCTCAATTTCGAAGCACGTCATAGAGACTATTGCGAGAGAGGGAAGAAAGTTCGGGGCTTCGCTTTGCTTAGTGTCACAGAGGCCGGTTCAACTTTCAACTACAGCCTTATCGCAGTGCAACACCAACATAATTCTCCGAGTGACTAACCCATACGACATAGACCACATAGGCGAGAGCTGTGAAGGAATTGACAAGTCGATGCTCGGCTCGATAACCACGCTACGGGTGGGCGAGGCGCTCGTTGTCGGGGAAGCAGTCCATTACCCGATTTTCATAAAAGTCAGGAGAAGGAAGTCGAAGAGCTCGCCGAAAGGGGAGAGCATCGAGATTCTCGCGAAAAGGTACGAGGAGATGCAGGGGAAGAAGGAGAAGGATGTCGAGGCGTTCCTATAAATCTAATTGGTGAAAGAATGGAACTTTTCAGGAAAAGGAAACGTGGTATTTCGAGAATATTCGACCTTTATTCGAGCAAGAAAAGGACTGACGCAGCGAAAGAACTGAACCGTGTCGTTTATGGTACCAAGAGAACTAAAGTTCTTTCGATTTCGATTCTATTGAAGGGGTAAGGCGCTTCTTCTGATTCGCAACTTTTGCTGGCCCATCACTAATTTCGTTACATTCCTTTAAATTCCCTAGATGCGCGAATACCCCAAGAGGTGGTTGAAATGAGAAAGAGGTGCGAAGCGAAAGAAGGGTGTTTAGTTTATCAGGGAGACTACTTCTAGCGAGCTTAGGCGCACTTGCCTGCGCGGTTTTTCCGGGGTGAAAAAATGAATGGGTGTTTAGTTTACAAGCCCCGCGAGGAAACCGTTTGCGGGTAATCGGCTTGAGGCCGAAAAGTTCGTGAGGCAAACGCCCTTAGTGGAGAGAAGGGCGCAAAACGACATCTCGAGGCTCGCTCCCCCGGTCACCGCCTTTTTGGGGGTTGGGCTCTGCAACAGGGAGAAACTGAGCGCCGGGCTGCCAATTGACGTGCTGGGAATGCTGCTCGCAGCCGAGGCCCTTGCCGAGAGGAAACTGGTGCTGGTCGCGGATGCGCACGCTCATACGAACGGCTTCGGCAATGGCGAGGTTGCGGCAGTTGCAAACTCCGTCAAGAGAACGCTCGAGCGAGTAGTTGCGAATTTGGGTTGGAGCGGATGGAAGATAGTCTTGTCTTCTGACTTGTTCCAAACCCAAGAGTTCCAGGGCGTGCTGGAATCAGTAAGCCATGAGAACCCGTACGTGAGGGCCGAGCTTGCCGATATCCTTTTCCTCGAGCGCTTCGAGGGGGCTAACCTGAAAATCGGCTGGGCGCTGAACGGAAGCAGGGATTCGAGTGAAGTTTTTTTCGATTCCCTTGCGAGGGAGAACGGGTCCGGGATGTCGTTTGTTTACCTTAAGCCGGGAGTGACTCTAGAGTCGAAGGCCCCGAGGGCGCCCCCTTACTTCTGCGGGAACCCTGAAACGAGAATAATCCTAAAAGCAGGTGAAGAGCCTGGGCGGAAGCTTTCTTTTGGGGATAATCTTGACGCTGCGGGGAATTTCCTGAACGGACTTGTGAGAATGTTCGGGGAGATTGTTGAGCGGGTTCCGAGCGGGAGATTGGGCGAGCGGTTATCGTTCGTGATAGGGAGGTGCCTTTGCGATGTTTAGGAAACACTTGGCCGGGGAGAGGCCCGGGCTGACCCATTACTTCGAGAGCCTTGCCCCAAGACCAAAGCTCGCGCTGGACCTGACCACGCTGCCTTTCACTCCTGAATTGAAGCTGGATTTCGGGAGTGGCGATGTGCTCCGGCATTACTCACGCGGGGTAGACCGGGGATTGGTGCAGGAAATTTCAAGGTTCGAGGGAGTGGAACCGGAAACAATAATGGTGACTAGCGGAGCGGACATGGGGCTCGAGATGGCTCTCACGCACCTCCTTGACCCGGGAGACGATATCGGGATAAACGCCCCCGCCTTCCCAAGGTTTGGCCAGATAGCGGCTGAGCTGTGCGGGGCGAGAGTCAAGTTTTTCGGAAGTGTGGGCGAGATCCCGAAAGCGAAAGTAGTCGTCATCAACACCCCGAACAACCCGAGCACGAAAATGATTATGAAAAAAGAGCTTGAGGAGGCGATTTCATCGAATTCTGGGGCCTTTTTCATTATCGACGGAGTTTTCAGCGCCTTCGAGCAACCCGGGCTAGCTTCCCTGGCTGAGCGGTTCCAAAACATTGCTTTTATCAACAGCGTTTCTAAATCGCACGGGCTCGCTGGCCTTAGGGTCGGGTGGATTGTTTCAAAGAGGGAGAATCTGGAGCAGTTCAGGAGGGGGGTTTCAAACTTCCATACCCCGCTCTTTAATCAGAAAATCGCAGCCGAGGCCCTGGGGAAAGGAGGTTTTGTCCGAAATGCCCGCGAGTTCCTCGATGCGGAGTTTTTTTTCCTGAAGAAAAAAATCCGGGCATCCTTAGTGAGAGAATCCGCTGTCCCGTTTTACCTTGTGAATGTGGATGACTCGAAGGAGATTGCAAGAAAACTTTTGGAACGCGGGGTCAGCGTTGTTGATTGCAGCACTTTTCCGGGAATGGGAAGAGAACATATACGGGTGAGGATAGGGAATAGGGAGGAGAACGGGATGTTTGCCGAGGAGCTGAACGTGATTTTGTGATGTGCGTTGCCGTTTCGTTACATTCCTTTAAATATCGCGAGTGAGCAGTTGTTAGCGATTCAGATGGATGAAAGCCACGGCAATTTAATGCGCATCGGCGCCATGTTTTTCTACTGAAAAGTCTTCCTCTAGTAAAGTCCGTGGCTTTGGCCGTGTGTGGTTCATAAGCCGCGAGTTTTGCTGCAAGGCGGGGTTATGAAACAAAAAACTCGAGTGGGAATCAGGGGCGCAACAGGGCATTTCGCCACCAACCTACTGGCCAGGATGAGAAAATGCGATGACATTGTTCCTGCTGTCGGGATAGTCAGGGACGACCCGGGCCTTTGGAGGACGATTGAAGCGATAACCGGGGCGCCTGCTGCAAAAAGAAAGGCATTGCGCGACTTCTACCCGAAATTGATGGTCCTTGAATCCGAGGCCAATGGGGTGAGGGACAGGGTCCGGGAGATAAACGCGACGCAGAGCGCGAGAGGGGGCGGATTCGAGTTCGTGCCAGCTTGCGATTTCGACCCGAAAGCCGAATGCGATGTCTTAGTTGACTTGACTAGGGGCGCCAAAAAACCTGTCGAGGTCCAATACGAGAGTTTCGCCAGGGAAAGGCCGGTGATAGTGACGCTGGACACCGGGAAGGAGGAGACGCTCAGGGGAAGACTTATCGCCCCACCGTTCGTAGAAAGCGGAAGAGACGGCAACTTATGGAGGCTCGGGGACTGCGTGCTCAGCGCGGTCTTTTGCCTTTTGTCCAAAGTCAAGGAGAATCTGGGGGGCAGGATTACGAGGATGGGCACCACTGTCTTCTGCATCCTCGATTCCAAAATCAATGACAACTTCATTCTTCCGGAGAGGGCGCACGCGTTATACCTGAGGGCACCGCCGGCCGACCTTGTCGAGAGCTGCCTTAAGTGGGACATGGAGAGGATTTTCAGCGGAAGCGAGGTCGAGAAGCCGGTGATAGTGCAGGCGCACGGACTGAACTACTACGCGCTGATAATCAGGCTTAGCGTGAGCGGGGCGGAGGTAGCCAGAAACGATGTGCTCGAGATGCTCAGCCAAGGCCCCCATGTCTTGCTGGCACCAGAAAGCGTGACTTCGACCTTTGACATAGACTTCGGAGTGAGGAGGCTGCTTGGAACTGTCGGGGACGATTTGCCGCCATTCATCCCTTTCTCCAATTCCGTAGAAGCCGAGAGGGCCAGGGAAGGGACAAACATTACGATTAGGGCCGCGGTCAGGTACGCCGATGTGGGGCCGGTAATGTGTCTGGATGCCGTTAGGGCGTTGAGCAGGAGTTCATCTTGTAAAGCTTAAATACACCCTTGCCGAATATCCAGCTATGCCGGACACAGCCGAGCCCAAGAATGAATTCCGGAAGGACTTCTTGCTGAACCGATGGGTTATAATAGCGGCGAACAGGGGCAGGAGGCCCGAGGACTACGTCCATTCGCAGAGGAGCGAGAAGAAAGAGGGAATCTGCTTCTTCTGCCCCGGGAACGAGCATCTCACCCCGCCTGAGATAAGCAGGAGGGAAGTGAACGGGAAGTGGGCCATAAGGAACTTCCCAAATAAGTTTTATGCTGTCTCGCTCGATTTCCCAAATGCTTATGGGACACACGAAGTGATAGTCGAGTCAAGCGACCACACGAACCACCTCTCCGACATTCCAGAGGCCCAAATGAAAATGCTTCTCGAGGTTTATGCGGAGAGGATTGAGGCCTCGAGGAAGAACCCGAACCTGAAATACGCGCTGATTTTCAAGAACCAGGGGCACACGGCAGGTGCCTCTCTCGGCCACACGCACACGCAGATGATTACGATGGCTCACGTCCCTAACATCGTGAGGCTCGAACGGGATGCGAATAAGGAATACACCCAGAACAGCGGGAAGTGCGGGTACTGCGAGATGATGAACGTCGAACGGGAGAGGGTTATTTGGGAGGACGACAAGGTCTTCTGCTTCGCACCCTACGCTTCACGGTTCTCTTTCGAGCACTGGATAATGCCCAAGAGGCACGTCGGGTGCATAAGCAAGATGGACTCCGGTGAGCTCGGGTCGCTGGCAAAATGCATGAAAACTGTTCTCGGGAAACTCGACAAGATGCTAGACTACCCGCCTTACAATTTCGCCCTCCACATCGACCCGTTCAACGCAACCACGCAATTCTACCACTTCCACATCGAAGTGATGCCAAGGCTCAACATAACGGCGGGGTTCGAGCTTGGGGCAGAGATTTACATAAACCCAATGCCGCCTGAAAAGGCGGCAAAGGCTTTGAGGGATTGAGATGGCTGAAGGCAAGGGCTGGAAAGAGAGGATTATATCCCCAAGCAAGAGGGAATGGGAATCAGTCATAGATGACCTCCAGAAGGAGTTCGGGAAGGACCTGTTCGAAGCAGGCTATGACAAGGACGAGCTGACGAAGCTCCAATGGGCTTTTTCCGAAGCGATTTACAACAAGGTGAAACACGGCAATGAGTTCAATCCGGAGAAAAAGACAAGGGTGCGATGGAAAGTGACTGGGACAGGCGTTGAAGTAAAGGTAAAGGACGAAGGCAAGACTTTTGACTATGCGAAGGCGCTGAAAGAGGCTGAGAAAAAAGAGGACGCTATCGCGCCAGTTGCAATTCTCGAGAGCTGGAACCCTAAGGATTGCGGCGCAGGGCTTGCGATAACATTAAGGAATCTCGGGAGAAAAAGCGTTTCTTATGACGAGGGCGGAAGGGAAGTCTCGCTCAAATACAAGAGGCCCAAAAAGCCGATGAGTATCTTTCTGGTTCAGGAGTGATTGCGCATTCAAACCCCTTGGGAAAGCATTTTGAATAGTTCTTCCACTTGAACCTTTCATCCAGGAAAACGAGAACCGCCTTGTCCTTTTCGCTCCTTATGCACCTGCCGGCTGCCTGCAGGGCTTTTATGACGCCCGGGTAAAGATAGCCGTACTCCCAGCCTTTCCCGAACTTCCCCTCGTAATAGTCGATGAGCGCCTCGACTTCAATGTTCATCTCCTCAAGGGCGATTCCCACCATTATCGCGCACTTCATCTCACCATTCGGGAGGTCGATGCCTTCTGAAAGGGAGCCGCCCTGGACTCCGCAGAGGACCCCTCGCTCGGAAGAAACGAAGCGGGCCAGCAAGCCGCTCACCTCTTTCGGAGACATTTTCTCTTTCTGGACAAGCAGGTTTGTTGAATCCATAAGCGGGATTACTCCTGAGAGCACTTTATAGGATGGAAAAAAAACTCCGGCTCCCCCCGGAACGGTTGAGACAACTGCATCAATCGTCCTGGCTATTTTTGAATATTCCTCGAAATTCCGCTTGGAGAACCGGGTCGTGGAGTTGGTTCCGAGGATGTTCAGGACGTTTTCTTTCGGAAATGATGAGTCATATTCCTTCAGGATGCATTTTTCCGGCTCGAGGCCAATGAGGTCCCGGTGCATCTCGAGAGGAAGGAGGGTGCCGCTCATCATCACCGTTGAGTGTGCGGTGTTCAAGAATGAGGTCGCCCTGCTCGCGTCGAGGCATCTCTTCGAGAGCGAAAGCCCCCCGCCCCGTTTCCTAAGAATCCTTATGTCGGCGTCGCCTGCCTCGGACCACTTCCTCGAAAAAGAGGCGAGCTTGAGGCAGGCGCTCCTCCTGCTCGTTTTTTCCAGGTATTCCCGCCCGATGTCCTCGAATAAATCAGCTGCTGTTTTAGGCTCAATCTCGCATTCGGACAACGCCCCTGCCCAAAACTCGGCTGTAACGAGAAGCTCGGCCTTGCTCTCAAGCTCTTTGGCTGCTCTTTTCTCGAATTTTGAGAGCAATTTGGCCAAAGGGAGTTCGGACCCCATGAGTTTTGCCTCGCTCGAGGCGCGTTTTATGGTGTAGCTGTTTATTGTCGACGATAAGTGCTCCCTGACGCGGGGAGCGAGATTGTGCGCTTCATCGATGATTACGATTGATTCGGAAATCCTCTTTTTCCCCCTCGAGAGGAAAATCGCCCTTATCTCGGGATTCATCAGCTGGAAATAATCAGCAACGACAACCTGTGATTCCGCTGCGATTTTTGCGGCGACCTCATAGGAGCAGCACTCAAGCTCGAGGCATTTCCTCGCGACCTCGCCGTGGTCCTGCGCCACCCCATAGCCTTCCATTATTTTCTCCATGTTTCTTGCTGCCCCCCTTTCCTGGGCCCGGGTGAAGCCCCTGGCATTCGCGTAGAATCCGCATCTCTCCTCTTTTCTCCTTTTTTTGCATGTCTGGTAAAATCCGTCGTAATCGAGCGAGAGGAGCGAAGCGTCCGGGCACAGGTGCCTCCTGCCGACCAAATCAGCTGCGCGAAAAGAAAGCGAGCCCTTTTCAGCTATCCCCTTGAGCGCCTGGACTGCGATTTTGTGCTGCGAGATTTTCGGAGTGAGGAAGAAAATGGATTGGCCGTTTTCTAGGGCGTAGGTGAGAGCGGGGGAGAGGGCGCCGTCGGTCTTCCCCATCCCGGTTGGCGCATGGCAGAGGATGTGCTTCTTGTTCTCGAGGGCGTCCATTATGTCGTTCATCATCTCGCGCTGGCCCTTGCGGATGCTGGAATGGCGGAAATACATGCACGACGATTTCCTCCGGAGTTTAAAAACCGTTCCTGAAGGGGGTTTCCAGTGCTGCAAAATCTCCTTAACTGGATGCGGAAGAACGCGAAGCGATAATGTTAAAAACATTAACAGCGATAAAATAATACTTATTCTAGAAGGAGGTGTGATGATGAAAAATACGATCGTAATGGCAATGGTGCTTCTTGTTTTAGTGTCGATTGCAGCAGCGCAGGCCACCATTTCCCAGCTGAATACGGATAAGAGCACGTATTTTCAAGGTGAAAATGTCGCATCAATGGCGACTGTTGCGAACAGCGGAAACGCGAGCATCTATAATGCCACCTTGAGCTTTGCGTATTTCAGCCCACTAGGCGCAATGATTTGCTATGGGGAGTACTACGGGCTAGTTTTGCTTCCGGGAACCAGAACGTTCGACTCAACATGCCAACTTGGCCAAGGGGCGAGTCTTGGCTACTATTACTTGAACACGACCTTATACGGCCCAGGAAAAATTCTTGATTCACGGGGCGCGGTATTCCAGGTTGCCCAGAAGGAAGTGGTCTCTGGGGACGTTTTGAATGTTTTCACCAACAAGGCGAGTTACAGAAGGAAAGAAACCGTCCAAACTACTGCGGTAATAAAAAATACGGGCAATGTTATTTACGGGGGATACGTTAGGTTCACATACGAGATGGGCGGATATGCATACAAGACTGAGGACAAGTATTTCTCCAGTCTCGGGCCTGGCTCGGTTATTAATGCGACATCGGCCTGGCTCATACCGTCGAATGTGAGAAGGGGCACATATTCCGTGAGCGCCGGTCTCTATGCCAACTCAACGGCGCTTGATTCTGGAACCGCAAGTTTCTCAGTAAGGTAACGCCCTTTTTTATTATTTTTTCTTTAGTACGTAGATAATCCAGTTCCTCGAGAAAGGCTCGGTGTAGTCAATCGCCTTTTCAATGGAAAACGTTTTTCCAATGTAAGCTTCGAACTCGCTTCTCTCCACGAGGAAGTTCTCTTCGGGATAGCGGCGCAATACATTGAACACCTCGAGGCAGGCTTCAGGAAAGAGTCCCTTATCGACGTCCCTTTTCAACCTCTCATATGTCGAGCTTCCCTTTACGGCTCCGACCTCGATTTTGTAATAAGTGAGGAATGGCACGAACAGTTGCTCATAAATGTCTTTCTTCGTCCCGCAGTTTCGAATCCTCCCGTTCAAAGTGTCCGGGCTTATGAAGTCCTCTCCGGATTCATAGAGCATCACGCGCGTTATCCATTCTCCCCCTGGTGTTAGCGCCCGATGGACTTTCTCCATCACTTTTTTTGCATCTTCTGTAGAAAGCACGGACAAAACTGAATCGCCAATTGCGACGTCGAATTCAGAAATAAAATTCATGCCCGTCCAGTCTCCCTTGACAAACGTCTCATGGCCGCCCGCATGCATCATGAGGCCTTGGAGCTCGTAATAGTTCTTCTCGCTTTCATCGACCACGGTCAGGTCCAATCCATACTCTGCGGCGATGTCCCTTATTTCCGGGGTCGAGCCCAATAGCATAGCCTTTGTTCCTCTCGGAAACTTTGCCAGCTCCCGCTTGTAAACGAGGCATTCAGAATTGGTCGGCCTCGCTGGCGGGCCGAAGCTCCTCCTCCACTCGAGGGCATGCGCCTCATCCCAATGCGGGTACAGTTGCTTCAAATTGCTCAACTCTGCCGGTGCTCTAAACGCCCGGTTTTTCTCAAAGCTTCTCGATAACGCTTGGCCCAGACTCGTCCTTTTTCCTGCTTATCCGGTAAAGGGAGCCGCTTGCTGCATCCTTGAGATTCTCATCGTGGGTTATGACAAAAGTCTGCTCGACAATCTCCGGAATCTTTTCGGAAAGGGCGTTCGCTAGGAAGCGCACTGCCTCCTCATCGAGGTTGTGTGTTGGCTCGTCAAGAATCAGCCAGTTCAGGTTCGGGGCCAGGGCCATCGCAAAAGCAATCCTCAGGGCGAGGCACGCTGACGCCCGTTCTCCCCCGCTCGCAATCCCATCGACAGAAACCCACGTTTCAGCGACCCTCGCCTCCAGCTCGTATCCCTTGTCATCTGCGCTTAGCCGGATTTCCGAGTAATCCCCGTAGGGATAGATTGAAATCCAGACTTGCGACATCGTCGAGTTTATCGCGGTGAGGAGTTCTTCCCTCAGGTCCCGTTGAGTTTCTGTAACGCAGTTTCCGAAAATTTTCAGCTGCTCGACTGAGGAATTTATTGACGAGATTGATGCCGAGTATGATTCAAGCTGTAAGAGCTTTTGTTTCTGCAGTTCCATTGCCTCCCCTACCCTCTTGCCTTCCCTTTCAAGGCCATTCTTCCTCTCCCTCGCCTCGCTTTCCGAAACCTTGACTGATTCGAGGTCGCTCCTCAGCTTCTCATATTCCTTTTCATCGAATTTCGTCTCAGAAAGCTTCCTCTCGACCTCAAAAAGCTCTTTTGCGAGAGATGCGAGGCGCAACTTTTCCTCGAATGAACGCAGGGAGTCTTCAGACAAGGAAACCGAGCTCTTCAGTTCGGCCCTCTTTTTCTGGAGCTCTTCGGATTCCTTCTCAGACTTTGCAATCGATATCCCAAGCTCTTCTCCCGTTGCCCCGATATTTATTTCAGACAGCTTCGCCTCGAGCGAGCTCGCCTTCGAGAGCTTCTCCTGAACTTTCTTAAGATGCGCCTGTTTATGGGTGAACTCTTTTTCGAGTTCCTTCATCTTCGCGCCTATTTTCTCGAGTTCTGAGTTCCGCTTCTTCAGCAGACCGTCCTTTCTCTCCTCTGAAAGGGGCGCTTCGCAAACCGGGCATTTGCCCATGCCTTTCTCGAGCTCGTTGTTGGCCTCAAGGCCGTCATTGGCTTGCGCTTGGAGTTTGCCGAGTGTTTCGCTTCCGCTGTTCAATTCAGAAGAGAGGACGGTAACTTCCTTTTCCAAGTCATGAACCATTTTTCCTTCAAGGATTTGCTTTAGCTCGGATTCGAATTTTGATTTCCTCGAAATCTTTTCCTCGGTGTCCTTGAGCCTGCCTTTCAAGGTTGCGGTTTGAGAGGTTAGGCTGCTGATTGAGGCCTCGATGGCCGATACCTCCTGCTTCTGCGCGTTGACTTTTGACCGGGCTAGTTCTGCCTGCTGGGAAAGCGGTTTCTCTTCCAGCTCCCTTACGTCGCAATTGAGCCGCTTGCAAGACGAATCGATTGTATGCGACAGGCCTGCCTTCTTTTCGGAAAGTTTCCTATGCTCGATGCGCTGGGACTCGGATGCCAAGAGGGATTTCTCGAGCGAGGACCGCTTGGATGAGAGGGACTGAAGCGAAGAGGCCACGGTTTCGAGCTCCTTTTTTATCCCCTCCTGCTCCGCCCTGCTCTTCTCAAATTCATGTGCAAGCTTCCCCCTGTCTGCTCCCTTGATAAACGCCTCTTTCTCAGCAGCCGATTGTTTGAGCCTGTTTACCACGCTCACAAGCTCGGAGCGGACGGTTTCGAAACGGTCTATCCCTAGGAGCCCATCCATCTGCTTCTTTCTGTCTCCCCTCGCCAACTCGAGGAAATAGTCGATGTTGTTCTGCTCGGAATAGATTGCGCGGGTGAAGAGGTCATAGTCTATTGAAAGGAGCTTTTCGATTAGCTCGTTTGTCCTCTTCGGTTGGGGGCCTTCAAGGAGCTTCCCATCCTTCCTGACTTCCGCCTCGCTCCCGCCATCAAGGTGGATTGTTCTCAGGATTGAGTATTTCACTCCGCCTATCTCGAGTTCGGCCTCAACTTTCGCTGATTCCTCCTGGTTCGGCCTCGAACGTATTACTTCGGAGAGCTTCAGCTTGCGATGCTGGAGGGCCGGAAAATTTCCGAAGAGCGCGAAACATAAGGCGTCGACAACCGAGCTCTTTCCAGAACCCATTATTCCCACTATCAGGTTCGTGCCCTTCGAGAACTCGAGCCTCGAGGACTCGTGCGAGCGCCAGTTGAAGAGCGAGATTGAGGTTATCATGGGGAATCAGTTAAATAGTTGCCAGAAAACAGTTAAATTATGTTCCCAAACCGCGGAGGGGGACACCCCCTCCAATTTGTCGCTTCCGCGACAAATGGACCACAAGTGCCCGAGCACTTGTCGGTCCCCAGTTCTAGGTTTCTCCTGACCCTCCCCCTCGATAACGAAGTTGTAAATTCTTTGAATTCTGGGATTAAATTCGTCGCCGACATCATGCTCAAAAAACTCGCCCGGTGGATGAGGATTCTTGGTTATGATACCATCTATCCGGATTTCATCGAGGATGAGAGAATTTTGGAACTGGCTAAATCAAAGCGCCGCATACTCCTCACCCAGGATGTCGGGCTCGCATCGAGAGCAGGAAAGAAAGAAGTTCGAACTTTACTAATTCCGAGAGATGTCGATGTAGAGTCCCAGGTCGCGTTTGTCTTGCGTGAACTCAAGCTCTCGGTTGATTTCCCGGCAAAAACGCTTTGCCCGCAGTGCAATGGCGAGCTCGAGGTTGTCGGGAAAGAGCGAGTGAGGGGGAACGAGAATGTTCCGGCTGGAGTCCTCGAGCGAAATTCCTCTTTTTGGCTGTGCAAGTCCTGCAAGAAAGTCTATTGGGAAGGCTCGCACTGGGGGAGGATAAAGAAAGCTGTTGAAAAGATAAAGAAGGAGTTAGCTGATTAGGCCGACATCCGTTATTTCGGCTTGCGAGACTCCTGGGATGGCCCTTACTTGCTCTTCGACGTCCCCCATTCCCTCCTTGTCATCCCGGATGATTGTCACCTTTAATGCCTTGAAGCCGAACGCGACCGGCTCCTCATCAATGCGCGCGGGCTTTATCTTCTCCTGGATAGCCTTCTTTATGCCCTCGAATTTGTCCATGTCCTCAGGAAAGACTTTCATGAGCGCAGCTACTTTTCCCATTCAAACACCCCAGAACTAAGGGCCATCACGGCCGCACCGCTTGCAGGAATACGGGTTTATGACCTCCCTGCAGTGGTAGCACCTTACGATTTTCTCCTCGCCGCAACTCGGGCAGGGGAACTCGGCATACTCTTTCGTCTGCCTGCCGCAGGATGAGCAGTTTTTCAAAGCCATATTATCACCATTAATAAATTATTGGGTTCTAATATAAAACCTGAAAAGTTAAAAAACCTTTATATGGGCTTAAAGGCGCCATATGCCCCCATAGTCCAGTCCGGATAGGATGCGAGCTTGCGGAGCTTGAGACCTGGGTTCGAAACACCATCCCTTTTCTTTGAAAAGAAAAGGTCTGGTGGAACCCCAAAAGAAACAATTGGTCGGTTCGAAAGAAAATCCCAGTGGGGGCGCTTTCTTTTCTATATCTTGTCCCCGATGAAATCCACAAGAATATGGAAAACATAACCAGCCGCCGTAAAAATCCCGAAAAGAGCTGAATCGTACAAGGGAAGGCTAGTCAGGCATATCAGGAACACCCCCAGCCCGAAAAGCAATGCCGTCATTTTCGAGTGCAACTCCTCCCTGTGCCCCGGGATTGTTGACTCGAATAGGAATGTGAGGAGGAATGCGATTAGGAGCGCAAGTGAGGGAGTTATTAGAAGCGTCGCCACGGGCTCTGGTTTTGCGAATAGAAGAAGGATTACGATTGAGGCGCAGAGTACCAGAACGAAGAAAAGAGCACGCGCAATTTTCCTAGGTATTGATTTCGGATGGTCGATGTCGGGTATAACCGATGATACGACGAATATGAATGAGGCGAGAAGGAACACCTGGTTTGAAAGTTGGTTGAGAGAGATGACGATTGCTAGGATGAAGAGAACCGCAGCCCCGATATGTTCCTTGAACCCGGTTTTCATGTAATCAAACCACTTCTTTTTACTCGAATGCCTTCAAGAATTGATAAACGTTTTCCCCAAGTGCGGGCAGGTAATATCCGCCCTCGAGAGTTCCGAAAGTAGGGACCCCGCAGTTTTTAATCGCCTTCCCGAGCTCGTTGTAGAGGGATGAGTGGAATATCCTTATCTTGCTCCCTATCTGGTCGAGTCCGTAAGTGTCGAATCCGGCGCTAACGCCAATCAGGTCGGGTTTGTGGGAAACAACCGATTCGGCAAGGCTCGACTCGAAGGCCTGAATGTACTCATTCTCGGTGGCGCCTTCTTGGACGACGACATTCCTTATGTGGGGATTGTTCTCGGATTCGAACCCAGAGCCGGGGTAGGTGAATACTGGGTCTTGGTTCAGCGAAAGGTAGAAGACGCTCGGGTCATCCTTGAAGATATCCTGGGTGCCGTTCCCGTGGTGCAGGTCGAAATCCACTATGAGCGCCTTTTTCGCCTTCCCGAGGCTCTGCATCTTCCTCACCGCAAAAGCCATGTTGTTGAGATAACAGAAGCCAGCGAAGAAATCCTTCCCAGCATGGTGGCCCGGAGGCCTTACTAGGGCAAAAGAGAAACTGCTGCCCGAGAGCATGGCTGCCTCTAGGGCAGCGCCTGCGGCGAGTTTTGAAATTGAATATGTTTCTTTTGAAAAAGCATTGTCAGGGAAAGAACGGCCGAGGGCCGAAAGCTTTTCCAAGTTCTCGATGTGTTTCTTCGTGTGGACCAGCAGCAAGTCAGCATCGGATGCTAAAGAGGGTTCCACCTCCTCATATTTCAGGTTTTTCTCGAGGTATTTTAGGATTTCCTCGAGGCGCTCCGGGCATTCGGGATGCCCTGGCCCCATCGAATGCCGAAGGAATGCCGGGGAATAGACGATTTTCATTAAAGAGATGTTAGCGTGAAAATGTTTTTATAGTGTTGGAAAGTAAGTATAAACATGCGGAGGCTCTTCTTTGCAGTCCTTCTTTCAATTCTCCTAGGTTTTGCAAGCGCAGAATGGGTCGAAAAACTGCGTGTGCAGACAGTGGACAATTACATGAATCCTCTTTCTGGCTGTGCAGTCGATGTGACCTACCAGAAGCAGCTAGCGAGTGGGCTCGATGGAAAGGTGTCAGGCAAGACTAACGGGGACGGATTATTCGAGGTCATTCTTCGCAATTCCGTCCCTGCTTATACCGGAGATGAAAACAGGGTTTATACCGTATCTGTATCCAGTTGTTTCAGTTTCCCGGGAGAAAGCAGGAAAGTTAAGTATGGGGACAATCCGATAGGGGGGGCTCACCTCGAACAGTTCCAGGTCAACACAACTTCAGCCAAGGTAAAAATCACTGTTACAGACCAGAAAGGGAAGCCCGTCCCCAATGCAACGGTGTCGTTGGGCTCGATTTCGGACTTAACCGATGCGAACGGGGCAGTAAGGTTCGGGGTCCCGCTCGGCGATTATGTTGCGACGTTGTCAAAGGAAGGGTTCACCGCTTCGCAACCGTTTTCGCTTGTTTCCGACATCGAGGTCTTTGGGACCCTGCTTATTTATGAAAACAGGCTCAACGTAATCGCGACAAACGAGTATGGGTCACTGATACCGGGAGTTAACCTCACGTTCAATGGGATTGAGCTCGAAACAAACTCAAGCGGGGAGGCCGAGTTTACGGGCCTGAAGGTCTCCACTGGCACCCTCAAAGGCATTTACAACGGGATGGAGAGGACTGCTGAGGTGGAATTCTTTGAGGAGAATCTGACGAAAACGTTGGTATTCGCCGCCAATCCACTCATAATCGACAAGATAGGCATAAGCGTTTTGGACAAGGATGAGCTTAACTGCACGCTGGTAGTCAGTTGCAGGGCCAGGGATGAACGAGTCGCACTCTCAAAGATAAACGTCGCCCTGACGTATTCAAAAAACGGCGGGCAGTGGGAATCGATAACGCAGAAGAATGAACTTGGCGTGTTTGAGTTCTCGATCCCCTGCTCCCCTCCACTTGAATTCTCTTACTTGCTCAAGGCCTGGAATGATTACGGTTCTGCCCAGACCCCAGTATACAACTGGACAGTATCTGCACCCGTAGTATGCCAGGAAAACGAAACTGCGGAATGCAAGACTTCGGAGGATTGCAAGGGCATCCAGACCTGCTCGATAGCCGGCTCCTGGGGCATATGCACTGACATTCCTGATGACGAGTGCCCCGTTATTGCCCCCATCTGCGGAGACGGAACGTGCTCAGGAGGAGAAACAAAGGAAACCTGCCCGAAGGACTGCAAGGATGGGGGAGGCGGATTCTGGTTTAACTTGGTGCTCCCCGAAGGGATGGGGCTAGCAATGGTTGTGCTTATCCTTCTAGGGAGCCTTGCCGTTTTCGGTGCGCTTGGGGTTCTGCTGCTCACCCAAAGGGAAAAAGTCTTGGGGATTTTTGAGGGACTGAAGAACTGGCTCGCCGCCATAAGGCACGTGGACAAAGTTATTGAGAACGCAGACAAGGAGTTTGAGAGGGATAAGATTTCACAGAGGTATATGAAAGATGGCAGCACTGACGACTTCTTCGGGCTCGACAAGGAAGACAAGGGGAAACCCCCTGGAAAGCCGCCGGCTGGGCCGGTGAAGCCTTAAGATTAAGAGAGAGTTACTTTTACTAGAACTGGATTGAGCTGTCAGCGAATATTCCTATTTCAATCTTATCGCATCGAGGTTCATCGGCGCCCTGGACTCGATGTGCGTCAGCCTGTGGATTGACCTCGCGAGGTCGTCGCACTTGCTCTCCTCCCCATGAAGGGTGAATATCCGCTCAGGCATCGGCTTGAGGTTTTTAACAAATCCGATGAGCTGGTGCCTGTCGCTATGCCCGCTGAAGCCCTCAACCGTCTCGACTTGCATTTCCGTCTTGAGCGTCACGAGCTTCCCGTCTTCCCCGAGCATCGGAACCTCCTTCCCGCCCTTCTGTATCTTTCTCCCGAGCGAGAGGACCGACTGGTAGCCAACGAAAATGAGCATGTTCTTCGGGTCTTGGCACATCATCTTGAAGTATTCTACGGAGGGCCCGCCGCTCATCATGCCTGATGGCGCGAGAATCACGCACGGGTCGCCGTCCACTATGGCGTTCCTGTTGCTCTTGACAGTCTCGAATATCTTGGACTCGAACGGGCTGTTGTTCGACAGAATCCGGCGCTGGACATTTGGCTTGAGGTATTCTGGATACGCCGTGTGAATCGCGGAGGCCTCAAGAATCATGCCATCGAGATAAACTTGGGAGTTGAAATCAGGATTCCTCTGGGCGTATTCCTCGAGCACAAGCATTATCTCCTGCGACCTGCCGACTGAGAAAACCGGTATCAGCACTTTCCCCTTGTTCGCAAGCGTCCTCTGAATTGCTGACGTGAGGCGCTTCTCTATCTCGATCCTCTGGGGCATAACGTCTTCCCTGCCCCCGTAGGTGCTTTCCATGAACATTGTCTCGACACGAGGGAAAACTGAGTCGGCAGGCGCAAAAAGCCTCGTGTTGCCGTACTTCATATCCCCGGTGCAGACAAGATTATGCAAGCCTTCCCCTATGTGGAGGTGCACTTGGGCGCTCCCAAGGATGTGGCCCGCGTTGTGGAACGTGAGCTTCACTTCAGGGGAGATGTCAGTGACCTCGCCGTAATCCCTCACTATGACATTGTTTAGCATCTTCTGGATGTGCTTGTCCATATACGGGGCCTTGTTGCCCGCCTTATTGACAACTTCGATGTAATCCATCTGGAGCATTATCATGAGGTCCCTTGTCGGGGAAGTGCAATAGACCGGGCCGTCGTATCCATAAGCGAAGAGATAGGGGACGAAGCCGCAGTGGTCGAGGTGGGCGTGCGTCACGATTACTGCATCGAGCTCATCGAGTGCGAGGTTCATCGCATTTAGGTACGGGAAACCTTTCGCTGGATCCACCGTCTCTGAGTTTACCCCGCAGTCTATCAGTATCTTGTTGTTCGGAGTCTGGACGAGCATGGACGAGCGGCCGACCTCCCGGAAGCCTCCGAGGGCCGTTACCTTCACCCAGTCGCTCTTCGTGACAGGTGTGCAGATTTTCTTTCCCAGGGTGTTTAGGAACTTGTGCCTCTTGGCTGAGTTCTTCAGGTACGAGCCCCTGACTCCCTTTATGGTCTCGGAGGGCATAGTCGGGGTCCTGAGTATCTTCGGGGCCCATTTGGTTTCAAGTATTATTCTCTTGAGGGTCGAGCCACCCTTGCCTATGACGAGCCCAGGCTTAAGCGCCTGAATGATTACTTCAGAGAAGTCTGGGTTGAAGCTTATGTCCTCGACACCCGCCTCTATCGGGATTACGCCCTTTATGGTCTTAAGTGCATCCTCAGCAGGAATGAGCGATTCTGACGTGCTCCTGACGAGTATCCTCTTCCGAAGAACCCCCGCTATCTTCCTTATGAGATTGTCATCCTCGTAGAACGCGTTAATGTTCTTTAGGTATAGGACGATATCAGGGCCTTCGAACTCGACCTTGGAAAGGCCGCATGCTGGCGGTAGCATCTCTTCTATCTTTTTCTGCAATTCATTGGAATTATTCGTAAAATCCGCTCCTGTGTGTCTGGTCTGAAAAACGCAATATGGGGCAGGCAAGCCTGGTCATCTAATGAACCTGCTCGAGAATCTTCTTTATTTCCTCTTTTTTATATTTCTTGACGCCTGTCTTCGTTATTGAGACCAAATCTATGCCCTCGCCGCTTGCGCAGTCGCGTTTCATCGCAACAGAAATCGCCCTCGCGGCAATCGGCAGGTTCTCCTTAATCGGCTTCTCGGCCACATAGCTGTCCTCGAGAAGACCGTATGCGATTGGCGAGCCGCTTCCCGTCGAGACAAACGTCTCTTC
The DNA here is from genome assembly GCA_021813385.1 of Microcaldota archaeon. Taxonomy (GTDB): domain Archaea; phylum Micrarchaeota; class Micrarchaeia; order Burarchaeales; family JAKAKT01; genus JAKAKT01. The sequence goes on along the minus strand of JAKAKT010000001.1, from coordinate 1,127 downwards.
GGTCATCCCCCCAAGCGGGTCTAGGTTGTAGATGTGCGGAAGCTCGTCCATCCCGCCGATGAGTATCTGGACATAGAACGGGAAGAACTTGTACTGGAACATGAGGTTCGAGAGCAGGCTTGAAGCCGAGTTCACGCTCATCGGCCCCCCTCTCTTGAGCTTGTAGAGCTGTATTTCAGCGCGGATGATGCGTATCAGGGCTTGAGCGTCTGCGACGCTACCCGCGATGGTCATTGCCATCCGGTCATCCACCTTCGCTATTTTCTCGACGTCGCGGTTCGCGATGAGATACCCCATCGTAGCCCTCTTGTCGGCTGCAAAAACAACGCCGTCTGAGCAGACCATCCCAACGGTGGTCGTGCCTTTCATGATGGCATTCTGGTCCATTACTGATCACCTTTCAACAATTCGACTCCACGTGAAGAATCACGTAGAATAAGCTTTACGCTTTTCTTGTGCACGTATAATTTATTTAACCTTTCCCTTGGAGGAACAAGAGGCGCTCCTGTTTTAACCCCCTGGGCCTTCTTCGAGAAACTTAAACAGACCGGATTATCTGAAGCCTGATATCCTGGCCGTTGCCCCTCAGCTTGCTGATCTTGTCTGCAGCGGATTTTTCGCCTATCATCTGAAGCCAGGGGGCAAAGTGGTTTCCATTCGTGTGATAAATGACGCTTTCAAGTGGGGCAGTCTTAACCATTCGAATGAATTCGACAATGTTTTTTGCCTTTCCAACGTGCCTCCCATCCGGAGTCGCGAACACGAACTCCTGGCCTGGCGGGCAGTCGTTTATCTTCTTCGCTGGAGCCCCTCCGATCGATGAGCCGTTTTCAGGCTTCCTGGTAACTCTTGGCATACTTACACCCCCCACAATTAACTATGAGAAAAACAACCCTAAAAGCAGATATGAATCGGAAGAAGATTTTATAAACCTTATAGTCGCCGTTAAGCCCTCGGCTACTCGGTTTTGGGTTGTGTTTTCTTTAGCGCATCCCTTGCAATCAAATACATCGAATGCGACCAGGCGAGGGGGAGCGCCCACCTTGCCGAGAAATCCGGATTGATTTGCTCTGGAAGGAAAAAGAAGCTGTTGGCGGATTTCTCCACCATGCCGAGGAGCTTTTCAG
>JAKAKT010000095.1 GCA_021813385.1 Microcaldota archaeon | reverse complement strand
TGATTATGGTCGTCCTTATTGAGTATCATCAGCGCAGTCGGTTTTCCCTTCTGGTAATTCGGATATAACGCCATCGAATATAAGTGGCCTATAAGTCTCGGGCTGTAGCGCTCGAAAAACTCGATTCCGAACTTTTTGTTCAGGACTTCGAGCACTTCCATCACTTCTTCCTTGTCCACCCCGTTCCAACTAGGCATCACGGCCTCCCCCTTTTCAGAGAACCCATATTGGGAGTAGTGGAACCTGAGGAGGGACTGGCCGCTCTTCTTTTTGGCAAGTTTTGAGAGGGGCCTTAAGTCATCGGCCAATCTGTCAAGAGCAGCCTGGTCCTTGCCAAGAGCCATCAGCATCGTGCCATACTTCTCTACGGTCCTGGCACCGCAGATTCCGTTCAGGGCGCAAATGACAAGGCGCGGGTTTTCGTGGAACAGGTCCGCGAGCTTTTCGTTTTCCAGCGCCAGGAAAGCTTCCGCAGAGCTTATTCTCGTCGCCCCGGCCAAGCGCACGAAATCAAGGGGATTGCGCACGAATGCTTTGGCGGCCTTCTCTTTGCCAAGGGCCTCGAATGCCTCTTCTGCCCTGTCCCCGGTTGAACTCAGAATATTGAGGAAGCACCAGGTCGCCTCGTCCGGCTTTTCCACGAACATATCAGCAAGCAAGTTGCCGCTGGAGCCCACCAGAACTCGGAGCCCCTCCAAAACCGGATTCCTGTAAAAGCCGCCCTCCTCCAATATCCGGCAATATTGCTCCGGATGGGCGATGAATAGCCTGCCCAGGGATGGGTCCAAGAGGCCCGAGAGAGCGGAATTTCCCCTTTCCAGAGCCTCCTTCCCGTCCCTCGCGTCCTTCTTGGCTGCGCTCACGAGTTCTTCGAGGCTCCCAACGGCCTTTCGTGGGTTTTCCCAGAGCCATTTGGCGTACTGGTCGTTTATCAGCAAGGTAAATGCGGCTTTCGCGTTCCCGCCAGTCGCCCTCTTAACGTCATCAAAAACGATGATGACGGATGAGCTACTCGACTCAAACTTACCCCGGAGCATATTGTTCTGAAGTGCGTAAAGAGCTGCTGGCATATCCGCCCCGGTAACCTTAGCAAGGCCCACAAACGCCTTGGGCTTAGCTTCAAAGAGCTTGGCGAACGTGCCCTTCCCAATCGCCTCGAACACCTCGGCCGATTTTTCGCGGGAAAAAGAAGCTATCTCGGCAAACTCTTTTGCATGCTTCCTGAAAAGCACGGCTGTTCCGCCAGTCAGGTAATTCAGTGAATCGGTGCTGCCAGACGCCTTCGCAATGGCGATGCATTCTTCCATATGCCCCAAAAAGAGTTCGGCTGCTTCATTGCCCCACATGAAAGGATTGAACGCCCACTTCTTGTCCTTGCACTGGTCTGCAAGCCTGCCGAACCCGCCTATCATGCGTTCAGGGTCGCTGAGGAACACGTCACGAAACACCTGTTCCCTCAAGAGGGCATCGATTGCGCCCCACGCACCGTCACCGGTTGCATCTACTAGCTTCTTGAAGTTGCCAATCAGGCCTTCCGGGTCTTGCAGGAACCGCTCAGCAATGCCCTCTTTCGCAAGCAACGAAATCGCCTCTCCAGTGCGAGTTGCCTGCGAAATCTTCGCAAACCAATCGGTTATGAACCGCGGGTCCTGGATGAATTTGTCCGCGAGGCTCTTGTTCCCAAGAGCGGACAATGCGCTGCCGGCAAAATCCCCGATTGCCCTCACGAGCCCGGCCAGTTCCAAGTTGTGCTCAAGGAAAAGCCTGCCTACCTCCTCGTCCTGAATGGCATCGTAAACCCCCCTCCCGTCGTTTGTCGCGGCACCATTCATCCTCCCGAAGCAATCATTGACGAAATCCGGGTCCCTGACGAACCTGTTCGCGATGTCCTGGTTCTTTAAGGCATAAAAAGCATAAACCGCGTTCTTCCCTGTTACGTCAATAAATTTCTTGAAATTTTTGACGATGAACTCCGGGTCTTCTGCGAACTTGTCCGCCAGCGCATCGGTTTTGAGCGCTTGAAAAAGGGAGTACGCGCTCCCAGCGGCTTTTGCCAGTTCCATCCAGTGCCGCCGGTCCTGCTCGAACAATCTTGCGACGTCTTTGTCCTCGAGGGCACGCAATGCGCGGCTGGCAAATCCCCCGGTCCCGTTGGCAAGCTCCACGATTGAGCCCGGGTTTGCCAGGAAGAGGGATTTAACAACATCATTCATCCCCAGCGAGTAGAGGGCCATGTCGGTCTCGCTCTCAGCCGCCTTGGCGATGAGCAGGATTTCGGCCTTGTGGGCCACGTATGTATCGAAAACCCCTTCATTCTGCAGCATCCAGAGGGCTCCAGCGGCCCCCCTGCCTGCAGCCCGGGCAAGCTCAAGGAAGTCGCCGGGGTTATCGATAAGGTGCCTTGCCTTCCCCTCATCGAACCCGTTCTCAAAGAATTCGAGGCCCCGGTCCTTGTCAATCGCGGTGATTCCCAGGAGCGCCCTCTTTACCGCATATGCTTTTTCCATATCGCCGGTTTTCACCAACTCGGTGATGAGGATGTCCGGAATTTTTCTCTCTCCGAAGTCCTTCAATTCTTCCTTGACCTGATTGAAAGTAAGGGTTATTTTCGGAAGGTCGGTTCCCTCTTGTTTGGGTTCCTCAAGCCTCTTCTGCGCAATTGCCCCCATGCCTGAATTATGCCCGAACTTTCTTAATAAGTTATTTATAGGTTTGGAGCCAACCTTAACTCATGGAGCTAGACAAGAACCAGAAGACCTTGATTGGCATGATACTTCTCGCAGGGATAGTGGCTTCCCTAGTAATCCTCCCTTCCTACCTCAACGAGAAGGTCCCGCAGGTCTGCACAATAGACGGAAACTGCCAGCACGAGCAGGCGCTCAAGGACTTAATTACTGTGACTCCCGCCATACTGTTCGCTGGGATTGCGCTTGGCGCCATTTCGTTCTATTTCCTTTATGAACGGAAGAAGCCCGATACGATTGTCGTTGACAAGGGAAAGAATCTCGTTGATATTGTCGATGTCCTGGACGAGAGCGAGGCAAAAGTCCTCAAGAAAATAATCGGCGAGAAAGGCAGGGTGCTCCAGGCCGAGATTTCGAGGCTAGATGATGTTGGAAAAGTGAGGGCCCACAGGATAACCGAACGATTGGAGAAGAGGGGCATCATCGAAATCGAGGGCGCTGGGAAAACCAACGTGGTCAAGCTCACCGAGAAATACAGGAAGCTGTTTCTGGAATAGTGGGCCGATGATAGAGGTAACCAGCTACTCAAAGTCCGATTTTCCCCAGGTCCTTAACATGATTGAGGAGGTTACGAGAGACTGGGGCAAAAACTGGAAGGAACTGATTTCGGAAATGTTCACGACAGGGGAAAGATGCCCGTTCAAGATTGAGAGGTTCGTGGCGAAGAAAGAGGATGAGGTCCTCGGCCTCCTAGTTCTCAAGAAAGAAATCTGCGCCACGATAATCTATTTCCTCGCGGCAAAGACCGGGAGGAGGGGCGAGGGAATCGGGAGCGAGCTTTTGAGGAAGGCCGAGGAGTTCGCCAAAAATTCGGAATGCTCCTTCCTCAGAGTGGACGTCTATGACGAGTTCGAGAAGAACAAGCGGTTCTATTTGAAGAACGGGTTTGAAGCGGGCGGGTGGGTGCAAAACTATTACGAATTGGGGGACTCGCAAGCTTTCTTTTTCAAGAAGATTAGATAGGGAACGCCCCGGTCGCCCCGTCGAACTCCCGAATAGCCTTGACGAATTCCCTCATGCATCCCTTGCAGAGGAGCCCTTTTCTCCTCCTCTCGTTCGCCTCCTCCACCAAACTCATCGCGTGCTCGCAAGCGGTCCCAAAATCAAGCCCGTCATCAAGGGCCTCGAAAAACAGCCTCCTTTTTTCAAGCACAACTGAGCAGAAGTGCTCTCTCGTCCTGCATCTCTTGAGATTCCGTATGTGGCGCATGGTTGTCTTGAAACAGCGATACCTTGTCTCAAACTCCCTAAGGCCTTCGAGAGTGAAATTCAATTTTTTCGTATAAGGTTTCGAGAGTAGCAGCCACTTTATGGCAATCACCGAGAACCCCATCCTCTTCAGTTGTCCTACTGAATAGTAATTCTTGAGGCTCTTGCTCATCTTCTTCCCATCAACCATCAGGTGCCTCACGTGGAACCAGTATTTTGCCGGAATTTTCCCTGTGAGCGACTGAATTTGCGCAATCTCGTTCTCGTGGTGCGAGAAGATGTTGTCGAACCCTCCTGCGTGGATGTCCATCGGGATTTTCAGGAACTTCATGCAGAGGGCAGGGCACTCGGCGTTCCAGGAGGGCATTCCCTTCCCCAACCTGGTGCTCCAGAATATTTTCCCGTGGGATTTCCTGTAGCGGTGCCATAAAAGGAAATCCCCGGCCTGGAAGCGCTGGTAATCATAAAGCCTCACTCGATTGTTCAATTCTTTCTTTGTGAATTTGTATTTCGAGAGAATCCCGTAGTTTTTCGATTTCGAGATGTCGAAATAGGCGTCCCCGTTCAGCCTGTAAGCATGCCCCCGCTTAATCATCGCCTCAACCGCCCCAACCATCTCCTTCACGTTTCTCGAGGCGCGAGGATAACTGGCCGCCGGAATCACCCGGAACTCGCCCAACCCATCAAAAAAGATTTTCGTGTTCTTTTCCATCAGTTTCCAGAAATCGGTCTTCGCCTGCTTTGCTGCCAAAAGGCCTTTCGTCTCCAGGTCAGTGATGTTCATTATGTGCCTGACGCGATAGCCCTTGTGGAGAAGGACCCGCTTTAGAAGGTCCTCGAAAATAAAGGTGCGGTAATTCCCCAGGTGCGGAGTGTCATAAACCGAGGGTCCGCAAGTGTAAAACCGAATCTCGCTAGGATTTACGGGCACGAACTCCTCCCTCCTCATAGAAAGCGTGTTGTAGAATCTGAGGGCCACAGCTACACCTGCATCCTTTTGAAGCTCCAAGCGCCGATGACGATTGCAGCCAAGGTCGTTACCCCAATGACCAGCAAATCTACTGCCACCGGATATTGGCCCTGCCCGACCATCACTTCCCTAAGTGCATCGACCCCGTAAAAGAGCGGGTTCAATTTGACCACTATGTCGAGCCAGCCCGGGAGATTCGATGTCGGGAAAAGCGAGCCTGAGAAGAGGAACATCGGCCACATCACGAACGTCATCACCAGGTTGAATCCCTCGGGGCTTGATAAGTTCGCGCCTATAATAAGGCCGATGCTCACAAGGCACGCCCCCAAATAAACAGCTATGAGAAAAGCGAAGAGCGCAGACAGGGGGCTTATGTTGAAGCCGAAGAGCGTTGTCGCGACCACGAGCAAAAGTCCTGTCTGAATCGCCCCGTCAGTGACTCCCCCGAGCATTTTGCCCAGGAACACCGAGGTCCTGCTCACCGGAGCGACTAAAACCTCCTTGAGGAAGTCGAGCTTCCTGTCCCAGACTATATACACCCCGAAGAAAAGCGATACGAACAGCACATTCATAGAAATTATCCCTGGGAAAACGAAATCCTTGTAATTGATTCCCTGCAAATCAACTGATGCGCCTAGCCCGGTCCCGAGCGCAGCAAGCCAGAGAAGCGGGGTTATCAGCGAAGAGATTACCCTCTCCTTCTCCCTGAAGAAGACCTTGACTTCCCGGAGCCACACACCATAAATGCCCATCAGTTCGCTCATAATCAACAACTCAAACAATCAATCGCTCGCCCGTTTCGTCCTCTTCCCCATGCAACCAGACTCGTTTTTCCCGAACCCGCATCCAATCCAATTCCCGAATCCCCGCCAAGCGAATCCCAATCGATTCGCTCAATTTTTCACCTATTATTGGAATTCATGCTTCTTTCGAAAATCCCGCCTTCAGCGCTGTCCTCTCGGATGTCCTTTCCGGTGTAGTGGATGAACACGTCGTTCAGCGTCGGTTTTCGGACCTCGATTTCCCCAAGCTCCCCGGTTTTTACGAGCAATTGGCAGAGGTTTTTCCCTGCGTTCTCGACTTTTATCTTCACCAGTTCGCCATCCCGCTCGATTCCCTTGACGAACTTTAGGCCCTTCGTGAGCTTCGCGATGTCTTTATCGCTCTTCGCGACGATTATGTCGTTTGCGCCAAGGCTTTGTTTCAAATCATAAGGAGTCCCGAGTGCAATCAGCTTGCCGTGGTCGATGATGCCAATCCGGTCAGCAAGATACTCCGCCTCCTCCATGTAGTGAGTCGTGAGCAGGACTGTGATGTGGTTCTTTTTCGAGAGGTCCCTGATGTAGCTCCAGATATGCGTTCTTGTCTGCGGGTCGAGGCCAGTTGTCGGCTCGTCAAGGAAAAGCACTTTCGGCATATGCATTAAGCCCCTCGCAATCTCCGCCCTCTTCCTCATCCCGCCGGAGTAAGTCTTTATCTGGCCGTCCGCCCTATCGAGGAGCCCGACAATCTCAAGGACTTCCGGAATCCTCTTCGTCCGGTCAGCCTTATTCATCCCGTAAAGTATCCCGTGGAGCTCGAGATTCTCCCTCGCAGTGAGCAAATCGTCGATGCTCGGGGACTGGAAGACTATCCCGATTGACTGCCGCACTTCAAGCGCCTGCTTCTTGACATCGAACTCATTGACAGTAGCGGTTCCGTTTGTGGGCTCCAAGAGGCCGCACAGCATCGAGATTGTCGTCGTCTTGCCCGCCCCGTTCGGCCCGAGAAGGGCGAAAATCTCGCCTTCCTTAATCTCGAGGTCGAGAGCGTCCACTGCCGTTAGTTCGCCGAACTTCTTCGTAAGCTTGAAAGTCTTAATCACAAAACGACCCTACTCTAATTAACGGGCTTAACTTAAAAAACCCGCCATTTAACAGAGTTATCCGCTTAAATTAAATTCTTTCCCGCCAAATTCTCTTCATGAAGAAATTCAAAAGCGGCCAAGAATTCAAGGCGAGCCTTTCGAATGGCGAAGTGACTGCTGTTTTCTACATGACCTACTGCCCTTTTTGCCGCGCCTTCTGCCCGCAGTTCGAGAAGAAATTCGAGGGAAAAGCGAACTGCGCAATGGTGGCGATTGACGAGGACAGCGACCCGCTCTGGGATGAGTTCAAAATTAACGCGGTGCCGACAGTCTTGGTTTTCAAGAAGAAGAAAATCGCGAAGAGGCACGATGCGGTTCCGGGAGTCGGGCTGAAAATTGAAGAAATAAAATAAAGGGGCCGACAACTATTCTGCCGCATTCTTCCAAAGAAGCTTAAAGTGGATGTTGTACGCTTTCGCAAGTTGCTTGCTTACCATCATGACTGCGAAAAAATCATCGTGTGTCGGATGGTAGATGATAACCCTATCTGCATAGAGAATTATCGAAGAAGGAAGGTCCATCCCGCCAGGGAGCCAGCGGACCTTGACGTGCTCTCCTCTCAGCTCCTCCAAGCTTCTCTTTTCCTCGCTCGCTATGACGTACCTGTTAATTTTGAGCTTTTCCATCTGCCCAAGGAAGTTCAGCCACCAGACGCCGACAACCTGATATGACCTTCCAGTCCACCCGATTGTCCTCCATTTCGCCCCCAGTTTAGTGTGCTTCATCAAGTCCATGAATACTGTCTTGAACCCCTCCTTTCCCTTGAACGTCATCACATCAAAGCGCTCCCCCCTCTCAGGAGTTATCTGCTTTATTTTCTTAATCGCAGACTCAAGCTTAGTTTTCAACCTCTTCAGTTCGGCTTCTTTTTGTCCCAGAACATCCCGTAATCTCTCAGGTTCAGCAGCCTGAAAATGCCTCTTGTTGTCCCTTATGGCAAATGAGGCAAGCCCTTTCGTTCCTAACGAGTTAAGCGAATCGTACACGTGTGGCCTGCTTATCCTCGTGTGCTTAACCAGCGTGCTTGCTGGGCATGGGCCATATTCAGCAAGAAGAATGTAAACCTCCGCCTCCTGTTTTGAGAGGCCGAGTCTCTCGAGTTCAGGTATTTCCATGTGGGGACCAGTTGTCCAAAAAATGGACAACATGCCTTATTAGACAGGAAAATATAAATCAGTATGTTCATGGGCAAAAGGACAAAGCAGGTAATTCGAGGCACAGCAACCAAGTCCACGGACTACGAGTTTCAGGTCATAAACCCATGGTTCCGCGAGCACCAGAAGGTTGAGGCAAGGGAAAAATTGGTTTCCGAAACCTCCAAAAAAGGCCGGATGAGCCTCTATATCCATGTCCCTTTCTGTGAATCCAAATGTTCCTACTGCGCCTATGTCTCAAAAGCGCCAACAGCTATCTTAACAGATTCATACTTCGTCGCTCTCAATAAAGAGATAAAATCATTCGGGAATTCACTTTCAAAAGTCCAAGTGTCATCATTATATTTCGGGGGAGGCACCCCGACACTCGTCCCAACAAAACTCCTGGAGACAATATCTTTTGTGCACTCTCGGTTTTCATTAGAGGAAGGCGCAGAAATCACGGTTGAGGCGCATCCGAAAACAATTCCCGAAGATATTCTTGTTTCTCTACTCACAGCAGGCGTTAACCGTATCTCCATGGGAGTTCAATCATTCTCCAACGTGATTTTGAAACTCATGAGGAGAAGCCACACAGCAGAGGAGGCGATTGATGCAGCGAAAAGAATCAGGGCTGCGGGATTTCTGAGGTTCAATATCGACCTAATCTACGCTTATCCGAAGCAGGACATTAAGAGTTGGATGAAAACGCTCGAGCAGGCAGTTGCGCTTTGCCCCACTGGGATTACAGCTTACCGTGTAAGGCTCGGGAACAGGGAGGGCAATACGCTGCTCAGGAAGCAGTATGAAAACAACCAAAAAGAATTTCCAGACGAGGCTCTCGTAGCAGAAATGGAGGCAAAGACTAAGGAAATCTTAGGGAAGAACGGCTATTCCGAAGGCCCCGCGGGCTGGTTCATGAATGAGGATTTTCTCCCAAGACAACTCCCACGCGAGCCACAAGTGTACGTCGACAGGTGGAGTGACCAGATTCCTCTTATTGGGTTTGGGGTCGGGGCGTATTCGATGGGACGGCTCTCCCAATACCAAAACACCAACAGAATCCAGGAGTACATTGAACGGGCTGATGCCAGTAAACCATTTGCATTGATAGAAAAAGGCATGGTTTTGACCAAAAAAGAAGCGAAAGCGGCCCTGGATTGGAAAAGGGGCAAGTTCTCAGGCAAAAAAGAGTGAAAACTTTCAATGCAATCCCTAGTCGGGCTAAATATAGGCGATATAAAGTGACAGCTCTTTTTAGTGCGGAGGTCTTAGGGGGCAGCGGGCTCCCTGCTGTTTTGTCGGGTGGCAGTTCACATGTCATTTCGTCCGTGTGGCAATCTAAAATGCCCATCATTTTGTACAGAATTTAGACAAAATGATATGTTTATAAAGATTAGCATAGTAAAGAGTTGCATGCCTTCTAAAAAATCAGCCAAGCCGCCTAGCCACAACGAAGCATACGAGAAGCCAATTCTGCCTGCGGGCGTGGATCCACAGCGAGTCGTCTATGCTAGCTTCCCGCCACCCGCTCGCCTAGGGGTGCTTGCAGTAAGGCGTGAAACTTCGAGCGAGGGCTTGAGCGAGCTTAGCGCACAGGCTAAAGAAGAGGGGGCTGACTATCCAAAGAAGCGTTTCATGTATGCCGAAATTAAGCGCCACTTGGGCGAACGCATCTTCATTGCCCTTGTGGGCCCAAGAGGGGCGGGAAAAAGCACGCTCCTGAAGCAAATCCACAATCAAGCCGAAGCCTCTTTTTACATCTCTATTGATTCGATTGGCGCGATCAATCTTTTCAACGTGTCAAAAGAGTTGATGGAAAGCGGCATCCGCCTGCTTCTTCTCGATGAAATCCACGCATATCCCAACTATTCTCGTGAACTCAAAAAAATCTACGATTTCCTGCCGCGCCTACAGGTGATATTCACCAGCTCTTCCTCAATATCCCTGCATGAAGCCACCTATGACCTCTCGCGCCGCGTGAGGTTAGTACCAGTCCCCTCCTTCTCGTTTCGAGAGTTTATTTTTTTCGTAAAAGGTGAAAATGTCGCTCCAATACCATTCACCGATCTAACAAATGCGAAGCGCTGCAAGGCGTATTATGGACGGAACATGCAGTTTGAGCCTCTTTTTGAACAGTATCTTACTGGAGGGAATTATCCATTCACTCTCCACCACCAGGATACCCTCTCCCAATTTCAGAACACGCTGGATGCCATCATCGAGCGAGATATGGTTCGGATTTCCCGCATTACATTGGCAGAATCCTTTGATGTGCGCAACATGCTATTGTCGATTGGCCGTTCACCCTCAGAAGGCATCAGCTATTCCAGCATTTCGCAGAAGCTAGGCATTGCCAAAGTAAAAGTCCAGAAATATGTCGAACTGTTGGAGAGGGCATTTGTGCTTCGGCGCGTGCTTCCAAAAGGCACTAATCTCACCAATGAGCCCAAAATCCTGTTCACGCCACCCTACCGGTTGCTCTACAAGCAGTATGATGACTGCATCGGAGATCTGCGCGAGGACTTCTTCGTGGATGCCATCTCGCGCCTCAATTTCGGATTGGGCTACCTCAAGGGGACACGCGGGGAAAAAACGCCGGATTATCTTGTAGGTGACATGATCTGTGAAATCGGAGGGCGCAACAAGGGACGTGAGCAGTTCAAGGGTTTCAGTGGCAAAAACAAGATTATCTTCACCCAGCCGGGCATGCTAGATGATATGCGCCGGCCGCTGTTTTTCGCAGGTATGTTCAAATAGAGAGAACTGCGGAGTCATTGCAGGACTGCCTTTCAGGAGCCGGAGGGGGAGATGCGTTATATTTTTTCATGGCAAATATTGCATCAGACATTTGCCAGGGCCATGTGAAACCATCTACTATATGCAAAAACAGGTTCTATGCAGCTTCTCGCCCCACATCGTCCGATGGCAACAAGCAAGCCGACTGCGGGGAGGCAACGAGTAAATCGAGAGCATCGATTAGTAATGCCTTTAAGCTTAACCGACGATATCGAAGTGAATGCCAGACTTCGACTTATCAAAAATCAAGGGCCTTTCCGAAGCCGAAGCAGCCGGGATTTTGAAAAAAGAAGGCCCTAACGAGCTTCCTTCCTCCAAGCCTAGGGGCGCGCTTCACATAGCCATCGAAGTCATAAAGGAACCGATGTTTCTCCTTTTGATTGCAGGAGGGCTAATCTATCTTTTGATTGGGGAGCCGAAGGATGCAATGCTCCTGTTTTTCTTCGTGTTCGTGGTCATCGGCATAACATTCTACCAGGAGAGGAAGACAGAACGGGCGCTCGAGGCCCTCAGGGACCTGTCGAGCCCGCGGGCCCTAGTGATACGGGATGGCGAGCAGAGGAGAATCCCAGGGAGAGAAGTGGTGCGCGGGGACATACTGATGCTAGCAGAAGGCGACAGGGTCCCAGCAGACGCAATCCTCATTCATTGCTCGCACCTTTCAGTTGACGAGTCCCTTCTTACTGGCGAATCGGTCCCGGTGAGGAAAAAGAACTGGGATGGAACAGCGAAAATGTCCCCCCCAGGAGGCGACGACCTCCCATCAATCTATTCGGGAACCCTTGTGGTTAAGGGAAGAGGAGTTGCGAGAGTCGAGTCAATAGGGTACAATACGGAGTTAGGGAAAATCGGCAGGGCACTCAAGACAATTGAGACCGAGAAGACGCTGCTCCAGAAAGAGACTGCCGTGATTGTCCGGAATTTCGCAATAGCCGGGCTAATACTATGCGCGATGGTCGTGCTTTCCTATGGTGCAATCCAGGGAAACTGGCTTGACCAGAAAAAATGGCTCGAGGGCCTGCTAGCCGGAATAACGACTGCGATGGCGATTCTGCCAGAAGAGTTCCCGGTCGTGCTCACGGTGTTCCTCGCCCTTGGGGCCTGGAGGATGTCGAAGAAGAACGTTCTCGCGAGCAGGGTGCCGGCTCTCGAAACCTTGGGCTCTGCGACAGTCCTTTGCGTGGACAAGACAGGGACGCTCACGATGAACCAGATGTCAGTGGCAAGGCTTTATGCGAACGGGGAGTCCTGGTCGCAGGAGGAGGGGTCGCTCCCGGAGAAATTCCACGAGCTTCTTGAGTTCGGCATTCTCGCAAGCCAGAAGGACCCGTTCGACCCGATGGAACGGGCAGTCAGGAACCTGGGCGACACAGCGCCTTTCAAGTCCGAGCACATCCACAACGACTGGACTCTCGTGCGGGAGTATCCGCTTTCAGAAAAGCTCCTGGCGATGTCCCACGTCTGGAAGTCCCCGGATGGCGAGGATTATGTTATCGCGGTCAAGGGCGCCCCGGAGGCCGTTGCGGACCTCTGCCATTTCGGGAAAAAGGAGAACGAGAAGCTTGCGAAAAGCGTGACCGAGCTCGCTTCAGAAGGCTTGCGCGTTCTCGGGGTTGCGAAAGCCCATTTCAAGTCGAAGAGGCTCCCGAAAGAGCAGCACGATTTCGAATTCACTTTTCTCGGGCTCATAGGATTCTCGGACCCGGTCAGGCCGGGGGTCCCGGAATCAGTTAGGGATTGCTATTCCGCAGGGATGCGAATCATAATGATAACCGGCGATTACCCAGTGACAGCGAGCAACATCGCGAGGCAGATTGGCCTGGCAAACCCAGGGGAGTCGATAACAGGGCAAGAGCTCGAAAAAATGAGCGATGACGAATTGCGGGAGAAGATAACACGAACGAGCATATTTGCCAGGGCAGTCCCAGAGCAGAAGCTCCGCATAGTGAATGCGCTCAAGGCGAACGGAGAAATAGTCGCGATGACTGGGGATGGAGTTAACGACGCGCCCGCCCTGAAGTCAGCGCACATAGGGGTGGCAATGGGGAAGAGAGGGACCGATGTGGCGAGAGAATGTTCGGCCCTCGTCATTCTAGACGATGATTTTTCCTCAATAGTCGGTGCAGTGAGGATGGGGAGGAGGCTTCTTGACAACATAAAAAAGGCGATGGCCTACATTTTCGCAATTCACGTGCCCATAGCCGGCCTCTCGCTCATCCCGGTGGTCCTCGGATGGCCTGCGATGCTCCTCCCAGTCCACGTGGTTTTTCTCGAGCTCATCATCGATCCCGCCTGCTCAATTGTTTTCGAGGCTGAACGGGAGGAGGCGGATGTGATGAAGCGCAAGCCGAGGAACCCAAAGAAGCCGCTTTTCGACCGGAGGGCAGTCGGGCTGAGCCTGCTGCAGGGGGCAAGCGTGCTTATCATAGTGCTCGCGATTTACAGGATTTTCCTCTCAAAAGGGACTTTCGCAGAAACTGCCCCAGAGGCAATAACAATCGCCTTCACGACCCTCGTTATTGCTAACCTGAGCCTGATACTCACGAACCTCTCCTGGTCGAGCACGTTGTTCGGCGCCCTGCGCTCCGGGAATTCAGCGCTCTTCTGGGTGCTCGGCGGGACAATCGCGCTCCTCGGGCTAGTTCTTTACACGCCGTTCCTCCGTGGCCTGTTCCACTTCGCGCCCCTTCACCTAGACGACATCCTGCTCTGCTTGTCGGCAGGAGTCCTCGGGATAATCTGGTTCGAGGCCCTCAAGTTCATCCACAGCAGGCAAAGGAAGAACTATGACGGCCCAGTGAGCCCCTGAAGAGCAGCCTTTAACGGTGCGAATAATTCTTAAATGTTTTCGACAAAACCAATTTGTACCCGGGACATTCCTGGGAGGAGAACGGTGATAGTATGGTTGATCTCACTCCACTTGAGCAGAACGTCGTTCGGGCCCTTCAGGAGCTCGGCGCAACTGACGAGTCAAAGATGAAAACAGCGGATGACGTGATGAAAAAGTCAAAGATGCCGAAAGGGCAGATTGCAAATACCCTCATCACGCTCGTGAACAAGGGCGTCGTCGTGAGGAAGGCCCGAGAAAAATCAGCAGGCTATTTCGTCAAGAAGACAGAAGGCTAAACCAATTCTAATTTTTTCTTTTCCTTAGCGCATGCTACCTAATTCCGATGCATTTCGTCAATGAGAGCGAGGAGAGCTGCGAGAAATTCCCGGTCAGGACGAGGAGCCCGATTGCCACCAGGAGAACCCCCATAAACTTGTTGAAATACCCGAACGTCTTCGCGTGCCTCCTTATGAAGTCGCTCGCTTCAGCAGTGAACCAGCCGACTAGAAGGAAAGGGACCGCGAGCCCGAGCGAGTAGAGGAAAAGCAAAACAAATGCGCTCCCGGGCTGGGTCGTGGCCAGGAAGAGTATCGCACCCAGCAGGACTCCCACGCAAGGGCTCCAGCTGACAGCGAACGCGGCCCCGAATATGAATGAAGTGAGATAGGCATAACGAGTTTTTTTTGGCGCGAGCTTCCTCTCCTTCTCTAGGAAACCGAGCTTCACGAAGCCGAGTACCGAGAGCCCGAAGAGAATTATGGCCAGCCCGGCGAACTTGCTCACCGCGTCCATCAATTGCGCTGAAACGCTTGAGAGCGCGCTGTTGAGCGCAATCCCAACGATTGAGAAAACCAGGATGAACCCGAGGGCGAAGAAGCCTGTGTTGAGCATCGTCTTCTCGCGCGAATATGCTTTGCCTCCCAGCCCCACCCCCCCGAGATATGAGACGAAAGCTGGTATGAGCGGAAGGAAGCACGGCGAGAGCACCGAGGCCAGGCCTGCCGTGAATGCAGCTATGAGCGCGATTTCAACCACAAAAACCCCAATCTATTTGCTCATGCGGGAATAAAAAAACAGCAGGTATCATCTCGTTTTCCCGCTCCCAGCAGTCTTTGCCCGAGCCACTGCTTCTGGTTTCGTCACTGCAGTCTCGCACGGTCCTGTGAACAGCGAAACGATTGCCGAGATTGCGACAAGCCCGCCGACCAAGAGGAACGGCGTCGCATAATCCCCAACCGCAAGGGAGCCTTTCGATGCCTTCGCTGCATCAAGCATATACGCCATCACCTGGGGGCCAAGAATCCCCCCGAAGCCATAGGCAGTGAAAACAAGCCCGTAATTCACCCCCATGTTCTTGGTCCCGAAGAAATCTGCGGTGGCTGATGGAAATAACGAGAAATTAGCCCCGAAACAGAGCCCGATGAGCGCCATCGAGGCGAACAACGCCCAGGGCGACAGCCCGCTTGAGAAAAGAACGGTCCAGAGCAGAATTGCCTGCAGCCCGAACATCGTGAGCATCGTTTTCTGCCTTCCAATCCTGTCAGAAAGCCAGCCTGCGAGTATCCTTCCTGCACCGTTGAATATTGCGAGCGCGCCCACTGCCAATGCCGCGAGAGATGCAGCAGCAGCCTTGTCCATCCCATGGACCGTAGTGAAAGAGAGCTTCGCGAATGTCGCGAGGTTCCCTATGACCATTAGGCCAGCTGCAGCTGAGAACGCGAACATAATCCACAATGTCCAGAAGCGAGTGTTTGAAAGCATCTGCCGGGGACCCACTTCACACGAAACAGAAGAGGCATTCGCTGGCTTTAACGGCGGGTTCTTGAGAAGCATCGCACCAAGGCAAACTACTGCCCCGAGCACAATCCCGAGAATCAGGAACGTCTGGGTTATCCCCTGCATCTCAATGAGCTTCTGGGCTACGGGAGCGAAAATCAGGGAGCCGAACCCGAATCCGAACACGATGATGCCGCTCACAAGCCCCTTCCTGTTCCCGAACCATTTCACTCCAGCGGCAATCGGGGTCACGTAGGCAAATCCGACACCGCATCCGCAAAGGATTCCGTAGGTGATGTAAAGCATGAGCGGCGAGTTTGCGAACATGCTGGTTGCGATGAATCCGACCCCGAGCAAAATTCCCCCAATCAATGCCACGATTCTCGGGCCTTTCCTGTCCTGAATCATCCCGGCTGGAATCATGGACAAGGCAAACATCGCAAGCATGAATGAAAATGCGAGCTGCACTTCGGTCTGCGACCAGCCATATTTCTCAACAAGCGGCCCAGAGAAAACACTCCACGTATAAGTTATGCCGAGCATCAGGAAGATGAGGACTCCGCCGAAGACAACGAGCCATCCTTGCTTTTCCATATAATCCATACGTACCACCCGCACTCGAGTGAATCCCATTTTCATTGGAAAAGTTAAAATGTTAATCACCCAGCCTTTCGAAAATTTTTTTTGTCGAAAAGCTTATGAACCCCGAGAATCTGAAATGTAAACATGGTTTCAGGCAATGGCAACGGAAATGGAGTAAAAGAAGTTGTGAAAGAAGAAGTCAGGGACGAGATAAAGGAAAAGATAGTGGAGAAGAGAGAGGAGCCAAAAAAAGAGAAGAAGGACGAGAAAACCACGGAGAGGCAGTTCAAATTCCTGTTCGTTTCATTCGAGGGCCTGATAGGAGACCTCGCCTTGCAGGTGAAGAAAGAGGGCCACGATGTCAAGTATTACATCCACTCAAAGAGCGAAAAGGACGTTGCTGACGGGTTCGTGGAAAAATGCGACGATTGGAAAGCCCTGAAGGACTGGGCAGATGTGATAGTGTTTGATGATGTGGGATTCGGGAAAATTGCCGATGACCTAAGGAAAGAGGGGAAAGCCGTCGTTGGGGGGACCGAATACACCGACAAACTTGAGGACGACCGCGAGTTCGGCCAGAATGAGCTCAAGAAAGTCGGAGTGAACGTCCTGCCCCACTGGAACTTCACAGATTTCGATGCTGCGATAGAGTTCGTGGGAAAGAACCCCGGAAGATATGTGATAAAGCCTAATGGAAAGGCGCAGAACGAGAAGGAGCTTTCGTTCATCGCTCAAGAAGAGGATGGCAACGACCTGCTCAACGTCTTGCAGCATTACAAGAAGAGCTGGTCGAAGAAGCTCAACGACTTCCAGCTCCAGAAGTTCGCCCAGGGCGTAGAAATTGCCGTGGGTGCGTTCTTCAACGGTAAGGAATTCATCTACCCGATAAACGTGAATTTCGAATACAAGAAGATGTTCCCAGGCGACATTGGCCCGAATACAGGGGAAATGGGGACGATGATGTTCTGGTCTCCGCCGAACCTGCTCTTCAACGAAACCCTGCTCAAGATGAAGCCCGCGCTAGCTGAGGTCGGGTATGTCGGCTACATCGATTTGAACTGCATCGCAAATGCAAAGGGCATCTACCCTCTCGAGTTCACCTCGCGATTCGGCTACCCGACCATAAGCATCCAGATGGAGGGAGTCAACAGCAGCTGGGGCGAGTTCCTCAGGGCCCTTGCGAAGGGAGAGGAGACTGAATTCAAGACAAAGAAAGGGTTCCAGGTAGGGGTCGTCATCGCAGTCCCGCCTTTCCCGTTCACAGACCTGTCCGCTTTCAGGAAATATTCCGAGGATGCGACAATCATATTCAAGAAGCCGGTTACAGACGGCATCCACATAGGAGACGTGAAGCTCGTCGAGGATGACTGGCGCCTTGCAGGAGAATCAGGCTATTCCTTAATAGTCACCGGGACAGGGCTCACTGTCGACGATGCGAAGAAGCAGGCTTACAAGAGAATCGAGAACATCCTCATCCCGAACATGTTCTACAGGACAGACATAGGGGAGCGATGGTCGAGGGACAGCGACATGCTCCATACGTGGGGCTACCTATACTAACTTCGAACTTTAGTGTGCCCGGCACTCTTCTTAGGAGGGAAAATGCAAATCTCCGAGTAGTGCCTTCTCGCCCTCCTCAGGACTTCAGCAACAGCCCTCCCGAACCTCCGTGCTTTCCAGAACGAGACCTGGGACCTTCCATGGACGTGCCCATCAACAGGCAAATTGAGGGAGAAACTCGGGAACTTTTTCCCATAGACCATGGTTTCGTCTGCATGGCTCGTCTTGAAGCTCACTTTCAGCCTCGGAATCTTCCCAAAGACTCTTTTTACTGTCGGCCTGTCTACATGGTAGGGCCACTCGATGTTCATGTCGGATTTTCTCGCAGCGACCGTTATGTCGACTACTATATAGAGCGCCCTCCCCTCGCGCCTCATCACCCACTCTGCCCCCTCCATTGTTGTCTCTTCCTTGTTGGTGAAATAGAACTTGATTCTCCTGTCATGGACCCGTGGCATCACCGAGCGCAGGACTTCCGCGACGCAGACGATGTTGTCAAGATTCCCGTAATAGTAGCGCCTCTTCTTGCGCCGTACAAGCTTCACGCTCGCGGCATTCCAGACCGTGTCGCAGTGGACGCTAACTATGATTTTGCCATCCCGCTTGCCCATAAAATCGGGAGAATGATAGGCGGGAATAGATTAAAATAGGCACCAGAACCCTCATCAGCCGAAGGTGAATGCATAAATCCGTACATTCTTGTCTTTTATTATGGGGTCTGGCCTGTGCTCGCCGTAATTCGTCCCCCGAACGACCCGATGCAACCCATAACCGGAAATCCCGCCCGCCAAACCTCTTTCCCCCGATGAAAGCCCAAGGTTTTCCCTTTCAGGATATGCAAGAGCACATGATGCGTGGCGTGGTGAACAAATCCCACGGCGTTAACGCCCGAACTCGGCTCGAGCCCCCACTTTCGGGTTTCGGCGGAAGCATTCGGGGCGGGAACCCGCGACCCGCCGGTTTTTTCGTCGTGGGTTGGATTATTCACCACAGCACATGATGCGGCCGGACTAGATAATGTTAAATTAACTAATCGGGCCTCGGGCGAACAATCGTCCGGGTTCCCGGGCGGCCCGAGTCGAACCAAACGAAACCTCAGCCCGACAGGCTCGACCAACATTAACTTAACATTTCCGCCGGACTATAACTAATATAAACCAAGAGAAACCAGGAGTTAGCGGGGGAATATGCCAGAAATCTTCATAGTTGACAATTCGAAGTTCATGCGGGCAATGCTCCGCAAGATTCTCACTTCGGACCCTGAGATACGCGTTGTAGGGGAAGCAGGGGACGGGATATCCGCGCTCGAAAACATAAACAAGAGGGCACCCGAAATCGTCACACTGGATTTGCAGATGCCCGGGATTGACGGGCTCGCTCTTCTCGCAAGAATAATGAAGGAAAAGCCAGCCACGAAAGTAGTCGTGATAAGCGCGTTCACAAAGGAAGGCGCTGAAGCCAGCGCAGAGGCCCTGAAGAGAGGGGCGGTGGGAACAGTCCAGAAGCCTTCAGGGTCCGCATCAGCCGACATAGAAAAGATGAAGGCCGAGCTGATACGCGCAATCAAGGATGCCGCCAAACTGAAGATTAGCCGCGATGTGAAGATTACCGAGGATACGCCCACGAAAAAAATTGCCCTAAAAGACGGCTCTGCGGACCCTGCAAAGCGGGTCGTGGTCGTATGCGCTTCTACGGGAGGGCCGCAGGAGATACGGAAGATAATATCGATGCTCAACAAGAAGATGCCGGCTGCAGTCGTCATAATCCAGCAGATACACAGCAAGTTCACGGGGCTTCTTATGAAGGAACTGCCCTCAATGCTGAATGGCACGAATGCACTCACGATTAACATAACGAATGAGGGCGATGTCCTTTGCAATGGGCAAGTGTCCTTCGCGCCAGTGGACAGCGACATCGTATTGAAGAAAGAGGGCGATTACCTGGTCGTCCACAAGCAACAGCTCACCGGGCAAGGGGGCTCGAGCTTCGATGTCTTCCTGAGCTCAGTTGCTGAGATTTGCGGCAACGGTTCGATAGGGGTCATCCTTACTGGCGACACGACCGATTCAGTTGCCGGAATTAAAACCCTTAAGTCAGCAGGCGGAAAAATAATAATCCAAGACCCAAGCTGGGGCTGCGCGAGCCCGCAGATGGCCAAAGCAGTCCTTAAAAGCATCGAGGCAGATCATGTCCTGAAACTCGAAGAAATCGCTCCGAAAATCCTCGAGCTGTTGGGAGGGGGTGGTAAGAGTGGCTAAAGAATCCCACGACAAGAAGGAAAAGCATAACGAAGGACATAAGCTTACGGGCAGCGAAACGGGCCATTCCCGGCATTCGAAAAAAGAGGACCCCCACCAAGTGACGAAGGAAGAATATAGAACCGGGGAAGCCATAACCCACGATCATGGCCGCGAGAAGAAGCACGACGAGCATCACCAGCACCTTCCGCTTCACGAGCAGATAAAGCGGCAGCTTGGAAAGCACGAGCCGCCAAAACTAGAGCCAAAGACGCACGAGACCAATGCGAAAATAGGGGCGCGGCTCAAGCCGAAGCGAGATGGGCACAAGAAGAAAGAGCCAACAAAACTCGAGCCAAAGAAGCGCGAACTTGAAAAACATGGGCCAAAGGCCATAACGCAGAAGACAGATGAGAAAGCAGCTGAAGAAACGCTCCTGCCAGCTGGCAAGAAGAGCGCAGAGGGAACCGGGCCCAGGCTCAATCACTTTGAAATCACCATGCTGCAGAAAATTGATATAGAAGCGAGCGAGGGCGATGTGCGCTTGGGGTTAAGCGGGGGCTTCGGGCTCAGGAAATCCCTCTCGATGAAAAAAGCCGAGCTCGCGGGTTTCCTATCAGACGTCCTCCCTAAGAAAATAAACGTGATGGGCCCTGGCGAGGGGCTAGAAGTAGTGGGCATGGGCTCCGAGGAGCTGGAATCACTCTTCAGCAGGAGCATGCCCGTAGAGCCAAAGGGAGAGATAGAAGTTTCCGAGAAAGAGGAGAAGGGCAAGGTGGCAATAAGCATACGGATGAGCGGGCAGAAAAATGAACCGAGCTTCAATTATTCCGGCCCAGGGCTCGAGGACGTCAGGAGGCTTGTCGAAAGGGAAAAGCTGGCAATTTTGTCTGTTAAACAGTCCCAGCAGCTCGTGCAGGGCGAAATGAGCCAGGAAAAGCCCAAAGAAAGCGACTGGCTGGCAGAGCAAATCGCTCAGCAGAACAAAGACGTTGCAGCGATAGCGAAGGAGCTGGGAGAGAAGGTGCAAGCGTCTACTCCGGTTCCATCGCAAGATAAAGAAGAGCCAGATTCCCAGCCAATGCAAGAACCGAAGGCAGAACCCCCCCCGGCGCCATCAGCACAGGGCGCTGAAAACACTAATGGGGCACAGCCAATGGCCGAACCTGGGCCATCCCCAAAAGCCCAGCAGCCGGCTCCTTCACAGGCACCCGCCCCGGCACAAGCACAGCCCAAGGCACCAGCCCCCCCGCATGCCGAAGAAGAGGGCCCGATGAACATGGCCGAATTTATGGACGCTTACAAGGAAGAAGCAGTCACCTATGTCGAGGCTCTGAAAAAGCTTCCTCAGATAAAAGACAACCCGCAGAACACAGAGCTCATTTCGGAAATCCACCGCTCAGCGCACAGCCTGAAATCAATGAGCGCAGCCATGGGCTTCCTGAATATATCCAAAATATCAAAAGCCCTTGAGATAATGTTTGCGGGCTACAAAAAGGTTGGCGTCTCCGACATGGCGAAATATGATGTTGCAAAGGAAGCAGTGGACAGGATAAGCGCCCTCTACTCCGACTTGGCGAACAGCGAAAAAGCCGACGTGGAGGAAATAGTAAAAAAAGTAGAAGCATCGACCCAGAGCTAAACTATTGGTGTGGTGGACAAATCCCACGGCGTTAACGCCCGAACTCGATTCGAGCCCTCACTTTCGGGTTTCGGCGGAAGCGTTCCTGACTCGGGTCCCGCATCGGCTCGAGTTTGTCGTCGTAGATTGAATTATTCACCACAGTACTAAACTATCGGCGCAAGGCAAAGTATTTATAGCGAAGGATTGAACGTATCATCATGGTTCGGCTTCCAATCTTCTTGCGCAATCCGAGCACAGTCATATTCTATTGCTTCGCCCTTGCGTTTTTTTCCTTTTTTGTGCTTTCCCCGGACGGCTCAACCTCCCTGGCGGTATTTACCCTCGTTGCTTTCATGACTTTCATTGTGCGGCCCGTTTACAACATGCACGTTAAGGCTGTTTGCTATCTGTTACTCAGCATGCTCGCATATTGGACCTTCGGCGTTTCCTATGTCTCTGCCGGCCCGCTAGAAACATTCCCCCTGCCGGTCCTAACCGCGCTCGCGGTGCTGTCAGCGCTTCTAGCCCTCGTCGCCTATTCCGACGGAAAGCTTTCAGGAAGCATATTCGCTGGAGGTTCCCTCATCCTCCTCTTCCTAGCCTATAAGGACATCTGGTCTTTGACAACTGCCCTGGCGATATTCCTTTCTGCCTATGTGATGGTGCATTTCCTTTCCAGGATAACCGGGCCGGAGAATTTCTACAGGAACGTTGCAGCAGCGTCATTGTCATCCGGCTTGTTCCTTTTCCTAAGCGGTCTCACGAGCGTAGCGTCCGGGGCTGCCCTCGCCTTGCACCCGCTGCAAAAATTGGATTCCGTGGCGCTCAATGCAGTCTTCTTGCTGTTGGCGTCTCTCGTGTTCACCCTGCTGACGCTTCTCTCGTTCGAAAAGATTCTCGAGAGGATGAGATTGAGGCGGTTCGTCGAGGGTGATGTGGTGGCGTATGGGCCAGCAGACGGGCGGCTGAAATTGGATGGCGCCGAGCCAAAGATGCCGATTCAATTGAAAAAAACAAAGAGGAAATAAGCCAGGCCGTTGGCCAAACGGCCCCGGAGCCGTTCAAGGCGTCCTCCTGCCAGTAATTCACAAAACATTTATAAAAGAACAAAAAACATTACAACTGGGTGGGCATATGGCGAAAATTCTCATAGCGGACGACTCAGCGTTCATGAGGAAACTGCTCGAGAATGCAATCAAGAAGTCTGGCGACCACCAGATTACGAGCGTTCCCGATGGATTGGATGCAATCGCAAGGTACAAGGAAATCTCGCCCGATGTCGTGTTCCTGGACATAACGATGATAAAGGTCAGCGGCATCGATGCTCTCAAGGAGATACGCAAGATGGATTCGAAAGCAAAGGTCTTCATATGCACTTCCGTAGGGCAGGACGCCGTTGTCAAGGAGGCGACTGATGCCGGTGCGTTTGGGTTCGTCAACAAGCCATTCAAAGAAGACCAGGTAATCTCTGCGGTGAGGAAGGTTTTGGGCTGATTCTTTGTCTTTGGCAGTTGCCTGGGGCTGGTTTCTATCCTCAGTGTTCTAGCGAGTTGTTGATTCGATGGCCAATGGGTTTGTTGGGAGAAGGGATATTTCCGATTCAGCCAACCGCCATGCCAAAAAGCGTGCCGGGTTCCACGAGATAGAGCTTTGCACTGAGGGAATCCGCGGGGAAAGGGCAGCTCTTGGGCACCTGAAAGTCCGCTCCGAAGGGCTTCTGAACATCCTCGATGCTGCGAATGCGTTTGGGAACGTGAAGCTTGTTTCCTATGGAGGCCTCGGGCAGATGATTGAGTCGGTGGGCCAGCTGGAAGTGGACAGGGCGAAGAAAAGATTCATAGAGTTCGAGGTCGATGGGAAGCTCATCGAAGGGCTAAATGCCGATGTCGAAAAAGTTTACGCAAAGCCCGGTGCGAAGATAACGTTCATCCTCAGGACTCCAGAGGTATACAGCAACGAAAACATGGCGGACACTGTTTATCTCCACTATGACAAGATGACCGGGCGGACAAGGGAAATCGGGCCTGAAGAACTCAGGAAAGGGCGATTCGCCTGTGCCGGCTACAAGAACGAGCTGAAAAGAAGCGACACGATGTTCGATGCTTATGAGCTCTACCTAAATGGGAAAACCGTTGGAGTGAGCGGTTCAAGGCAAAGCGAAAGCGTTGTGATTATCGAGGAAAGGGAGCAGGCGCGGAATCTCGCGGAAACATTTTTGAGAGACACGGCTGCTGCAGCCTCATTACAAAAACAAGACAGCCAGGTGATTCGCAGGATATTAACGGAAGGTGCCGAGGCAGTATCTTCCGGCAGGCGCTTGCTGGGCAATCCTGCAAGCGGGTCAAGACTCGAGGCGGAAAGCGGGAACGAAAGGGCCCTCCGCTGGCTTGCTGAAGCCGGTTTCATAAGTTCCGATTCGTTCTGGGTCAGGAGGCGACTTTTTGGAAAGATTGCCCCGGAGTTCTTGACTTATGACTCAATCCTACGGAACCATCGCCTGTTAATGCTCGTGGCTTGCGGACGGAAAGAGGAGCTTCTGAGGAGGGGAGAAAAACTCGACCCTTTGGAGGAGCAGAGGCTAAAGAGCCTGCACGAAACAGTATCGAGGATGATGGCGGATGCCGACTTGCGGCTTAAGTTGCTTACGGAGGAACTCGAGAAGCTCCAAGCCCGGAAATTGCAAGCCGCGAAAAATCCCATTCGAGCAATAAACTGCCCTTTGAGCCCCTTGTTTGGCAATGCCAAGCCCCCAGCCGCCCCGCAACTGCAAGCTATAAATACCACCCCGATACCCAATCCCTCAGTATGGAATACATGTGCAACCTGACCGACGAGCAGAAGATTTCGAGGATAGCGAACGCAGGGGTTCTCGCTTCGTTTGTCGAGGCTTTTACCGGGGCCTGGAACCACGAGCAATGGCTCGAGCTCGTCTCCTATGTGCGTGATTTGGGTTACCTGGTTCCAGACGACATGCTCGGTCTCGCGCTCGAGAAGGAACGGGAGACATACTTTGAAAACCTGGCAAAGAACGAGAGGATTGCCGCGAAAGCCCCGATGGTTGAGGGGACGATAGCGCTAATCGAGAATAACGGCTCTTTTCTTGAGAGCATTGAGAAGATAAAGGAACTCGCAGGCGCGGAAATCGGATGCGAGCACAAGAAGAAACTGAGAAGCATCCTTTCAGATAAATTCACTAATGAAGTGAAGGGAAGGCTTGACAACGGCGCGTTGATACCGAGGAAACTCGTTGATGAAGTCGAGGCGCTCTCAAAGAGACTTCTTTGACCCCCGTGTTCGGCCCCCCAATCGCCCATTTCTTCCCTGCCCAATCGTTTCCCCGGGCCAAGACGCGGAAAAAGCAGACATTCTTTTGGGTAAACTATTAAAGGCGGGAGAAACAATATATCCGTGGCATTATCGCGAGGAGAGTGTTTTCACGGGGGGCAAAATTGCGCGGGAAGGCCAATCGAAGGTCGGATTTTCTGGAAATGGCTACCCGGGGCCTTACAGGTTTTCTGTGAAAAAATACAAAATGCTGTTTGATTCCCTTGGGGAAGCGATTCACGTGGCTGACGCTTCGCTCAAAATCCTGTTCATGAACCGCGCCTTCAGGGAATGGAACAAGAAACTCGGCATCGATGCCGACCCCGAGGGAAAAACAGTTTTCGAGCTTTTCCCGTTTCTCAGAAAATCCATTGCGCGCGAATACGAGAAGGTGCTTGAGACAGGCAAGCCGTTCGTCACGGAAGACTGGTCGTCAGTCGATGGGAAAAAGATACTCACAGAAACGAAAAAAGTCCCGTTTGTCGAGAACGGAAAACCAGTTGGAGTCATAACGATAATCCGGGACATAACCGAGGGCAAGAGAAAAGAGGAGTCCCCCAGGGAGAATCTCAGGTTCAAGGAGACGCTCGTCAAGACAATCCCCTTCCCGATGGACATCGTGAGCGAAGATGGAACGCTCCTTTTCCTGGACGAGAAGATGAAGGCGCTTCTCGGGAAGGACCACACTGGGAACAAGTGCTGGCAGGCATACAAGGATGACAGGAAGCAATGCCCGCACTGCCCGCTGAAAAAGAAAATTTCCCTCGGGAGGACCGAAACCATCGAGACCGAAGGGTGCCTGGAAGGCAGGTCGTTCAGGATAACCCACACAGGGATGCTCTTCAAGGGGAAGCCCGCAGTCCTCGAGGTCTTCGAGGACATAACCGCGCAGAAGAAGGCGGCAGAATCGCTGAAGACTAGCGAAGAGAAATACCGCTCGCTCTTCAACAACTCCGAAGTGGGGATGTTCAGGACAAGGCTCGACGGCTCTGAAATATTGGACATGAACGAGAAGTTCCTAACGATTTTCGGCAGGACGCGCGAAGAGATGCGGGGCAAGCCCTCGATAATCCACTGGGCCATTCCGCGTGAACGGAAGGAGATGGTCCGCAGACTTAAATCCAAGGGCAGTGTCACCGACTTCGAGTGCAGGATGCTTAACAAGAAAGGCGAGATGCGGGTTTGCCTTACTTCGCTTAGGCTCTATCCGGAGCAGGGAATCCTGGAGGGGTCCATAACAGACATAACCGACCGGAAGAAAACCGAGGATAAGCTGCGCGAGAGCGAGGAATTCCTCCGCTCCACGCTCAACTCGATGGACGACCTAGTGGTCATCATAGGGAGCAAGGGAACAATTCTCGGATTCCACAAACCGCCGAGCAGGGTGAGCTTTCTCGATACCAAGTCCCACGTTGGAAAGGACTACAAAAAAGCATTGCCCTGGGAAATAACCGAGAAACTGACGCCCGCTCTTGAGAGGGCGAGAGCAACGGGGCTTACCCAGAATTTCGTGCATACTCTCGATACAAGCGCAAAAAAGGGCTGGTTCAGCGTGAACGTTTCAGTCCGCCGAGGAGCCACAGAGGAGGTTACCGGCTTCACAATCGTCTCCCGCGACATAACGGAGAGCAAGAGGATTGAAGAGCGGATAGCAACCAGCGAGAGGGAATACCGCGGGCTACTCGAGACGCTGAATGAAGGGGTTTGGGTGACGGACAAGGACTCGTTCATCAAGTTTGCAAACCCAAAAATCGCCCAGATGCTCGGCTACAGCGTAAAGGAGCTGATTGGCGAGCACGTATTCTCCTTCATGGACGAGAAAGGGATGGAGCTCTCCAAGAAAATCATCCAGCGGAGGAGGAAAGGAGTGAGGGAGAATTACAATTTCGAGCTCATAAGAAAGGACAGCAGCCGCATCAACGTTCTCATTGGGGCTAGCCCGCTTCTTGACAATGACGACGCTTTCTTAGGTTCTGTCGCGAGCATAACCGACATAACCGAGCTAAAGCGGATTGAGGAAGGGCTAAGCGATTCACTCTCCAACTACCAGATCCTGATAGATTCCCTGGAGGTCTCTGCAATTTTGGTGGACGAGAAGATGCAAATAACCTCGTGCAATAAGCGGTTCAGGGGCATATGCGCGAGTCTGGGGGTTTTTACATCCCCGATTGGGAAGCGCTTGCAAGAGCTCGCAGGCATCATCCCGAAGAGGCTAATGGACGGCCACGGCAGAGTGCTTGAATCCGGGAAACCGGAAAGCATCAAAGCGGCATACCTCCACAACAACAAGAAGTTTTCAGTTGAGGCGAGGATATCCCCCATCTTCCGGGAAGGGAGGATTTCGGGGCTAATTGCCATAATCGGGAACCCGGTTGAAATTGCGCTGATGCGCAAAAGCCGCCTGAAGTGAAAAATGTCGGAATCCAGGCAGCCAACAATGCCGAACAGCAGAACTGACCGCCCGTTTTTTATAATCCGCCGTTCCACCCTATTGCTGGGGTGGTATTTTGGCCATTGTCAAGGAGTTTATGGACTTTCTGAAGAAGTACCAGGTTATCGGGCTCGCTGTCGCGGTGATAATCGGCGGGGCTGCCACTGCGCTGGTCTCTGCGCTCGTGAAGGACATTGTAATGCCCATAATAGCCGTTTTAACGCCGGGCGGGGAATGGCAGAAAGCAGTCCTTCCCGTAGGGCCGGTTAATTTTGCGATTGGCGACTTAGTCAGCGCCCTGATAAACTTCATCATCATCGCTTTCGTCGTCTTCATGATTGTTAAGATGATTATGAAGGAGGATGCGACGCAGAAGCGATGAGCAGTCCGTTTTTTCTTTTTTACTCATGTCCAACAGCGCAAGCTCCAAGGACTAGGGAAGGGATTTGTTCTCTTCTTTAGTTCACATCGACAATCACAAGGGATAAATATTTCACCCCCAAACTAATACTGCTCAATTTCTCCCCAGGACTTC
Source organism: Microcaldota archaeon (assembly GCA_021813385.1). Classification (GTDB taxonomy): domain Archaea; phylum Micrarchaeota; class Micrarchaeia; order Burarchaeales; family JAKAKT01; genus JAKAKT01. The sequence continues at coordinate 59,145 of JAKAKT010000095.1, read as the reverse complement.
ATCCCTACGGGGGACAATCGCGAGGCTTTCCGGATGAACAACATCGTAATAAAGGGTGCGCGGGAGCACAACCTCAAGAACATAGACCTCTCGCTTCCGAGGGACAAGTTCATAGTGATAACCGGGCTCTCGGGGAGCGGGAAATCAACCTTAGCGTTCGACACCATTTACGCTGAGGGCCAGAGGCGTTATGTCGAGTCCCTTTCCGCCTACGCGAGGCAGTTCCTGGGACTAGTGGGCAAGCCCGATGTGGACAGCATAGAAGGCTTATCCCCCGCCATTTCGATTCAGCAGAAGACGACGAGCAAGAATCCGCGGAGCACGGTCGGGACAGTCACCGAAATCTATGACTACCTGAGGCTCCTCTACGCCCGGATAGGGGTCCCTCACTGCCCGGACCACAATCTGCCAATAACCTCCCAGTCCCCGCAAAAAATCTCCAAGCGAATCGCTGAGGAGATGTCGGGCCAGGTGACAATACTCTCCCCGATAATTCGGCAGAGGAAAGGGACTTACGAGAAGCTATTCGAGGACCTGGGAAAAGAGGGTTACTCAAGGGTGAGGGTGAACAAGGAGATAAAAAAAACGGATGAGAAGATAGCCCTTGGGAGATACGAGAAGCACGATATCGAAGTTGTCATCGACCGGCTTGATGTCGGGGACAGGGGGCGCCTATCAGAAGCGTGCGAGAAGGCGATAGCGAAGTCTGGGGGGCTCCTGGTTGCGCTCGATTCAAAGGGGAATGAGAAACTTTTTTCAGCGAAGATGGCGTGCCCGGTCTGCGGGATTACATTTGAGGAGCTGCAGCCCAGGATGTTCTCCTTCAACAGCCCGTTCGGCGCCTGCGAGGAATGCACGGGCCTCGGGATAAAAATGGATTTCGACCCTGACCTCATAATACCGGACAAGTCGAAAAGCATTTCAGACGGCGCGGTCGCTCTTTACAAGAGCATCCTTGACGGTTGGAGGGTCAACTCGCTTTCAGCTGTCGCAAAGCACTTCGGCTTCGACATATTCACGCCTATTGGCGAGTTATCCAAGCAGCAGTATGATGTGCTGATGTTTGGGTCAGACGAGCAGATAAGGTTCGATTACGAGATGAAGAACGGGGATGCGCACTGGAGCCACAAGGGCGAATGGGAGGGGCTTGTCCCGCAGTCCAAGAGGCTCTACTTCCAGACCAAATCCGAGATGCGGAAAAACGACCTTGAGCGGTTCATGAGGATTTCCCCCTGCCCGGCCTGCAAGGGAAAGCGGCTCAAGAAGAAAATCCTTGCTGTCACGATTGCAGGAAAGCCGATAACCGGAGTCACCGACCTCTCGATAACAGATTGCCGCGCGTTCTTTTCCTCTCTGGACCTCTCAGAAAAGGAATATGAAATCTCCAGGCAGGTGGTAAAAGAAATAAGGCAGAGGCTCGATTTCCTTGAGAACGTCGGTCTTGGCTACCTGACGCTTTCGAGGGCTTCCGAGACGCTTTCCGGGGGGGAGGCGCAAAGAATCCGGCTCGCGACGCAGATTGGCACAAAGCTGATGGGCGTCATCTACATCCTTGATGAGCCCTCGATAGGCCTGCATCAACGGGACAACCACAAGCTCATAGGAACGCTCCAAAGCCTCCGCGACCTCGGCAACACGCTGATTGTTGTCGAGCACGATGAGGACACGATGCGCTCAGCCGACCACATAGTCGATATGGGGCCCGGGGCTGGCGCGAGCGGAGGGAGGATAATCGCGCAAGGAACCCCGGAAGAGATTGAGGCGAACCCCAAATCACTCACGGGGCAGTACCTTTCAAAAAAGAAGCGAATCGAGGTCCCGAAAACGAGGAGGCCTGCAGAGAAATTCCTGAAGGTGAGGGGGGCCAGGGAGAACAACCTCAAGAACATAGATGTGGGCATCCCCCTTAGGACTCTCACAGTGATAACCGGCGTCTCCGGGAGCGGGAAATCAACGCTCCTTTATGAAATACTCTACAAGGGCCTCTCGAAAAAGCTTCATGGCTCAAGGCTCGATTCCGGAAAGCACGACTCGATAGCTTCCGATGGGCAGCTCGACAAGGTGATTGTGATAGACCAGGACCCGATAGGGAAGACGCCGAGGAGCAATCCTGCCACCTACACCAAGGTGTTCGACGAAATCCGCTCGATTTTCGCCCTCATCCCAGAAGCCAAGGCAAGAGGCTACAAGGCAGGCAGGTTCTCTTTCAACGTCCCCGGGGGCAGGTGCGAGACCTGCGAAGGGGATGGAGTGATAAGGATTGAGATGAATTTCCTCCCGGATGTTTACGTCGAGTGCGAGGAGTGCAGGGGAAAGCGCTACAACCAGGAGACGCTCGAGGTGAAATACAAGGGCAAGAGCATCGCCGATGCCCTCTCGATGAGCGTTGACGAGGCATACTCGCTGTTCGAGAACATCCCGCAGATAAGGAAAAAGCTCGAAATCCTTAAGAGAGTGGGCCTCGGCTACATCCTGTTGGGCCAGAGCTCGACCACGCTTTCCGGCGGGGAAGCGCAGAGGATAAAGCTCACGAAGGAACTTTCAAAAAGGGACACCGGGAACACGATTTACCTTCTCGATGAGCCGACGACAGGCCTCCATTTCGAGGATGTGAAGAAGCTTCTTCTGGTGCTCGGGAACCTTGCGGACAAGGGGAACACCGTAGTCGTCATCGAGCACAACCTCGACGTCATCAAGTGCGCCGACTACATCATCGACCTCGGGCCAGAGGGCGGGGAGGGGGGCGGCTTCGTTGTCGCGAAGGGCTCTCCAGAAGAAGTTGCAAAGGCAAGCGGGAGCTACACCGGCAAATACCTCAAAAAGGTGCTCTGATGATAGAACCGCCAAATTTTCCAGACAGTCCGGGCTGCTACATTTTCAAGGACTCGGAAGGAAGGGTAATCTATGTCGGAAAAGCCAAAGACCTTCGAAAGAGGGTGGGAAGCTATTTCCAAAAGGGAGACAAGGGAAAAAAGACAGAAAACCTCGTGAATGCCATCGTCTCGGCTGAATTCATAGCCACGAGGACAGAGGTCGAGGCGCTGATTCTCGAGAACAACCTCATTAAGAAATACTCCCCAAAATACAACATCGACCTGAAGGACTCGAGAAGATACGCTTACCTCCAACTGACTGATGAAAAATTCCCCAGAGTCATGCTCGCGCGCCAGCGCACGGGGGAGGGGAAGTTCTATGGTCCGTTCACTAGCGCAAAAGAGCGCGACCTTGTTCTTGAAACAATAAACAACAAGTTCATGCTTCGGACCTGCAGGAAATTCCCAAAGCGGGCCTGCCTGCGCCACCATATACGGCACTGCCTCGCCCCCTGCGTCGGGTTTGCCAGTGAAGGGGATTACGCAAAGGCGGTTGAGAGGGCAAAAAAAATACTCAAGGGCTCTACGGGTGAGCTTGCAAGCCTGCTTGAAGCGGAGATGAAGGAGAACTCCGCAAAGCTCGATTTCGAGCTAGCTAGCTCGCTCAAGGGGCAGCTGTTTTCCCTAAAGGCCCTGCAGGACCGGCAGGCAACTGAACGGCAGAAGAAATATGACGAGGACATAATCGCTTTCTCGGTTGTTGGGGGCAAGGCCCATCTCCTCCTGTTCAACGTCAAGTCCGGCCTCCTCCTGAACAAGCAGGAGTTCGAGTTCGACTTCTATGATGGTGCGCTCTCAGACTTCATAACGAGCTTTTACTCGGAGAACCCGATTCCAAAAGAGATAATCGTCCCGGAAGAAATGGGCAATGCCCTCGAGCAATTCCTTTCTGAAAAGAAGGGTTCGCTTGTAAAACTCACCTCCCCGAAAGCAGGGGAGAAGAAAGGGCTGCTTGAGCTTGCAAAAAAGAATGTCGAGCTGACGTTCTTTCTGGGAAAGGGCAGGGTTGGGGCGCTTAAGGAGGCGCTTGGCCTTGCATCGCTGCCTTCAGTCATCGAGTGCTTCGACATCTCGCACCTCTCGGGGACCCTCTCAGTCGGCTCGATGGTCCAATTCAGGGATGGCGAACCGGACAAGCGCAATTACAGGCGGTTCAGGATAAAGTCATTCGAGGGAAACGATGATTTCAAGGCCATGGAGGAAGTGGTGGGGAGGAGATATGCGCGGCTAGTGGCCGAGAAGGCAGAGCTTCCTTCGCTCATAGTGGTTGATGGCGGAATTGGGCAACTTAATTCGGCGCTCGCAGCCCTCGCGCCCCTCGGGCTGGGCATCCCTGTTGTCTCTCTTGCGAAGAGGCTTGAAGAAATTTATTTGCCGCACTCGGGAATCCCGAAGTCTCTTGACCCCAAGAGCCCAGCCCTGTTGCTTCTCCAAGAGATGCGCGACGAGGCGCACAGGTTCGCGTTAAGCTATAACAGGCTTCTAAGGAAAAAGAAAATCAGGGAATGAGAGTATGGATGAAAAATTTGCGCTTCTGGCCCCGTTCAAGCCTGCTGGCTCGCAGCCTGATGCCATAGACGCGCTGTCCCGGGACATCGCGAAAGGGAAAAAATTCCAGACACTCCTCGGCGTCACTGGCTCGGGAAAGACTTTCACGATGGCGAACGTCATACAAAGGGCGCAGAAGCCCGCCCTCGTGATTGTCCACAACAAGACCCTCGCAGCCCAGCTCTACTGGGAGTTCCGCGATTTCTTCCCGCAGAACCGCGTCGAGTATTTCGTCTCCTATTACGATTATTACCAGCCCGAGTCCTATATCCCGCAGAGGGACCTCTACATCGAGAAGGATGCGCAAGTGAACCCGCGCCTCGAGCAGATGAGGCTCTCGTCGACTGCCTCGCTCTCCTCAAGGAGCGATACGATTGTGGTCGCCTCGGTCTCGTGCATCTATGCGCTCGGAAACCCTGCCAACTTTCGGGGCATGGGCGCCGAAATCGAAAAGGGGCAGAAAATAACAAGAAAGGAGCTTCTGGGCAAGCTCATCTCGCTGCAGTTCGAAAGAAACGATACCGAGCTCCTTCCTGGGAGATTCAGGGCGCACGGGGACACCATAGACGTTGTTCCGGGCTACTCAAATGACATAACCCGCATCTCGCTTTTCGGGGACGAGATTGAGGGAATCTCGATAATCGACAGGAACACGGGGGAAGCAATAGACAAGCCGAAGTATTTCTTCTTCTACCCGGCAAGACACTTCGTCACATCGCAAGAGGATACGAAAATTGCGCTCGAGTCGATAAGAAAGGAGCTGGGCAAGGAGCTCGCCTCAGGAAGGCTCGGGCCCCTTGAGGCGCACAGGCTGAAGCAGAGGACGCTCTATGACCTGGAGATGATAACCGAAACAGGCTTCTGCAAGGGAATCGAGAACTACTCGCGCCACTTCGATGCGAGGAAGCCGGGCGAACGGCCTTACTGCCTGCTCGACTACTTCCCGAAGGATTTCCTCCTGTTCATAGACGAGAGCCACCAGACGATACCTCAATTGCACGGGATGTACCACGGGGACCGTGCAAGGAAAAAGTCCCTAATCGACTATGGCTTCCGGCTCACGAGCGCATTCGACAACAGGCCGCTAAAGTTCGAGGAATTCTCGGAATATATGCGCCAGGTGGTGTTTGTCAGCGCAACCCCGGGCGATTACGAGCTTTCCCTCTCGAAAGGAAAAGCAGTCGAGCAGATAATCCGCCCGACAGGGCTCGTGGACCCCGAAATCGAAGTGAGGAAGACAAAGGGGCAGGCCGAGGACCTCATCAACGAGATTCGAAAAACGGTCGGGAAAGGGAACAGGGCGCTCGTCACAACACTAACGAAAAGGCTCGCGGAAGAATTCACTGAATTTTTAGCGAGCAAGGGGATAAAGGCAAGGTATCTCCACTCGGAAATCGAGACTCTTGAGCGGACCGAGCTCATCCGGCTCCTCAGGCTTGGGAAATTCGATGTTCTTGTGGGGATAAACCTGCTTCGGGAAGGGCTCGACATACCCGAGGTCGGGTTCATCGGGATTCTTGATGCGGACAAGGAAGGGTTCCTGAGGAATTCGACAAGCCTCATACAGACAGTCGGCAGGGCAGCAAGGAATTCCGAATCGAAAGTGGTTCTCTATGCGGATGTGATGACCGATTCCATAAAGGATGCCGTTTCCGAGACAAAACGGCGCCGGGACTTGCAGCTGGCTTATAACCGAAAGCACGGCATAACCCCAAAGACAATCGTTAAGCCCATCCGGGCGAAGGAAGTCGACCTGAAGGAGGAGAAGAGCGTTCCCATGTCAGCTGTGCCAAACCTCATAATTGAGCTTGAGGGCGAGATGAGGGCTGCCGCGGATTCGCTCGACTTCGAGAGGGCGATTGCATTGCGAGAGAGGGCGAAGCGGCTGAGGGAGAAGCTCGCTTCAAGGGAATTGAAAAAAGCGCGCTGAATGACAACTGAAAAAAACACGGCAGTGCCTCATTCTTTTAAACCTGCTAACTAAATCACTACCATGGCAGATTACCTCTCGCTGGCAGTTCTCGTGTTCCTGATAAACCTAATTCCGGCCTTCATGCCGCCGACCTGGCTTATCCTGTCCAGGGAGCTCATGAACAATTCGTCGTTCGACCCGCTCATGCTCACAATAGTAGGCGCGCTCTCCTCGACCGCAGGCAGGGCCGTCCTCACGTTCTACAGCGGGTTCTTCAGGCGCTTCTTCTCGAAAGACATGTCCGAGCACGCTGACGAGATAAGGAAGTTCTTCGACAAGAAAGGGAAGGCTCTTTTCACAGGGACTTTCCTATACGCGTTGAGCCCTTTTCCCAGCAACCTCATATTCATCGCAAACGGGCTTACGAAAGTGGATTACAAGCCAGTCTTCGCGGGCTTCTTCTTCGGAAGGCTCGTCTCTTACTATCTCCTAATCGTGCTCTCGCAAAGGATTTTCCATCTCGCAGGGGAGCATTACCGATTCCTCTTCGACATTCTCGGGATTGTTGCAGCTTTCTCGATTCTTTTCCTCGACTGGCACAAGCTCTTCAGGAAACCAGGGGCGAAAGCCAGGAAATGAGTTGGCCGGCATAGCAAGAGAATTCCCCTGGGAAAAAGACTTTGGGCGCTGTTCTGGGAAATTGCCATTTATATTTTTAATGTTCTAATGAATTGGCATAGTTTGCACGAGAACAAACGATAAAGGCGTCTAAGTGAACCAGCTGTTATTCCTCATACTGTTCCCATTCCTGGCCGCAGTATTCATGCTGCTTGCACCGAACGAAAAGGCAAGGAGGGGCGCCGGGTACGTGGCTGCGTTCATAATCCTGGCGGTCTCGGTTTACCTGCTTTCCACGAACTTTGGGGAGCCTACAGGATACTTTGACGTCAGACCCGAGCTTGTTGATGAGGCGATACTCGCTGGCGAGGGGCTGATGGCGCTGTATATAATCTACAAGAGCATCACGTTCAAGAAATACTACCCGCTCGCCCTGATTTTAACCCAGTCGGCCATCCTGGTTTATTTGGAGATTAACAAGCCGAACGCAAACCTGCCTTACAACCTGTTCCTGGACCGGCTGTCGCTGATAATGGCGCTCATCATAGGGATAACCGGGGGCCTGACATGCATCTACGCGTTCGGCTATATGAGGACGTTCCACGAGCGCCACAAGGAAGTGAAAGACAGGACAAATGTGTTCTTTTTCGTGATTTTCGCATTCCTCAGCGCGATGTTCGGCCTCGTTTTCTCGAACAACATACTCTGGGTCTATTTCTTCTGGGAAGTGACGACGCTCTGCTCGTTCGTGTTAATCGGCTACACGAAGTCGCACGAGGCGATACACAATGCGTTCAGCGCCCTTACGATGAATCTGCTCGGGAGCCTTGCTTTCGCTCTCGCAATACTCTACTTGAGCACGATGGAGAATCCGGTATTCGGCCTCGACCAGATAATTTTCATGAACAAGGCGATAGTGCTTCTGCCCGTCGTTCTTATCGGCTTCGCCGGCCTGACGAAATCGGCCCAGATGCCGTTTTCCTCCTGGCTCGTTGGCGCAATGGTCGCCCCCACCCCGGTTTCGGCACTCCTCCACTCGAGCACGATGGTCAAGGCCGGAGTGTATATACTTGTCAGGTTCTCCCCGCTATACGAAGGGACCGCTTCGGGCGAAATGCTCTCTTTGATTGGCGGAATCACGTTCCTTTTCGCTTCCGGAATCGCGGTATCCCAGAGCAACTCGAAAAAAGTCCTGGCCTACTCGACTATTGCAAACCTCGGCCTCATAGTTGCCTGCGCCGGAGTGGGCACCTATGAAGCGGTATGGGCGGCGATACTCCTGATAATATTCCACTCGCTCGCGAAATGCCTGCTGTTCCTTTCAGTCGGAACGGTTGAGCACAGGATAGGCAGCAGGGACATCGAGGACATGACTGGCCTGATAACCCGGATGCCGAAAAACGCGGTGATGATGCTCATAGGGATTGCGGGGATGTTTCTAGCGCCTTTCGGCATGCTGATAAGCAAATGGGCGACGATGAAGGCGTTCATAGATTCGAATCCAGTTCTTGTGGGGATGGTCGCATTCGGAAGTGGAATCACCGTGTTCTTCTGGTCCAAGTGGATGGGAAAGCTCATAGCAGTCACTAGGATGCACAAGGTGGTTGAGGATAAGATAAACACCGGGGAATGGGCGGTTCTTTATACCCTTACGGGCTTGACGATAAGCATGTGCCTGGTTTTCCCGGTGGTTTCGCATTACTACATCGAACCCTACATCCTCGAGATTTACGGGAAAACCGCGCAGCTCGGGCAGGACAACATAACGATAATGCTGCTGATGCTCGCCGTGGTTTTGCTCATCCCGTTCAGCCTCCTGTATTACGGGAAGGAGAGAAAGCACCTGTCGCCTTACATGGGGGGCAGGACTACGACATTGGACGCTAAGTTCGCGGGCTCGATGGGGATGCAGAGGGAGTTATCCCTAAAGAACTATTACCTTGAGGGGATATTCGGAGAACATCGAGTAATGAGCGTAGGAGTCCCCCTCTCCGTTCTGTTCATAGCCATAATGTTTCTTTTCAGCTGGCTCCAATACGCCGGGGTGTTCACATGAACCTGCTTTACGGGTTGGCGTACATCCTTGCCGCCCCTGCCTTGGGGGGCCTCACAGTAGGTTTGGACAGGATAATAACCGCCCGAATGCAGGGAAGAGTCGGTCCGCCCCTGTTGCAGCCTTTCTACGATGTCGCGAAGCTTTTTGAGAAGGAGAAAGCAGTTGTGGCCCGCTCGCAGAACCTCTTCGTCCTCGCTTATGTGGTATTCATGGCTTTCACCGGGATGCTGTTCTTTTCCGGCGGGGACTTCCTGCTCGTAATCTTCGCCCTGACCCTATCGCACATATTCCTCGTGCTCGGGGCATATTCAGCAAATTCGCCTTACAGCTTCATAGGCGCGGAAAGGGAGCTGATACAGATTATGGCTTTCGAGCCGATGATACTTTTGGCCGCTTCGGGCATGTATCTGGTGACCAAAAGCTTCTACATAAGTGACATAGTCAGAACCCAGGTTCCTCTGGTACTCCTGCTCCCCGGGCTGTTCCTCGGCTTGCTTTACGTTCTTCCAATCAAACTCAGGAAATCCCCGTTCGATTTGTCCACCTCCCATCACGCCCACCAGGAAATCGTCAAGGGAATCACTACGGAATTTTCCGGCTCAACTCTCGGGAGAGTGGAGATAGCACACTGGTACGAGACCGTTCTCCTACTCGGTTTCGTGTACCTGTTCTTCAGCTTCAATCCTCTCCTGGCGCTGATTGCAGTAGCCCTCACATACGTGCTCGAGCTGTTCATAGACAACAATTACACGAGGTTCAAGTGGGCCCTCGCGCTAAAAAGCGCCTGGCTCGTGGCGCTGGTTCTCGGGATGGGGAATATCGCGCTGCTTTGGTATTACATGAAGGGATTATGATGGCGCACATGAAGAAATCGCCGTGGGTAATCCATTACGACGGCTCCAGTTGCAACGGGTGCGATATCGAAGTCCTCGCTAGCCTCGCCCCGCACTATGACATTGAACGGTTCGGGATAATCCACACCGGGAACCCGAAGCACGCAGACATCCTTTTGATAACCGGCTCAATCAACGAGCAGAACATCGAGGTTGTCAAGAACATTTATTCCCAGATGCCCAAGCCCAGGGCAGTTGTCGCAATAGGCATCTGCGCGTTGTCCGGCGGGGTTTTCCGGGAATGCTACAATGTCCAGGGCGGAGTCGACAAGGTTCTGCCGGTCGATGTTCATGTCCCTGGCTGTGCCGCCCGGCCGGAATCAATAATAGACGGGATAGTCAAGGCTACTGCGATACTAGAAGAGAAAAAGAAAAAAATGAGTGAAGAGAAAGCGAAAAAGGAAGTCGAATAAAAAAAGGTGAATGGATGAACGCCGAGGAGCAACCAATCAAGAACTTAACTCTCGAAGAGTTGTTGCCCAACGTCGATGCCACTCACAAGCTCGGCTATAGGCTGGTCCAGGTTTGCTGCACGAAAATCGGCGAGAACAGCTTCGAAATCACCTATTCGTTTGACAAGGACATGAAATTCGCCAACTTGCGCGTGACAGTGGGGATTGAAGCCGAACTTCCAAGCATCACCGGCATTTATCCGGGCGCATTCCTCTACGAAAACGAAATTCGGGAGCTCTTCGGGGTTCAGTTCAAAGGGATAAGCGTCGATTACAAGGGGCACCTCTACAAGAAGAAAGTGGAGAATCCGTATAACGAAAAGAAAAAGGTGCAATGATGGCAAAAAGGATAGTCATACCGTTCGGGCCCCAGCACCCGGTTCTTCCCGAGCCCATTCACCTGGACTTGGTCCTTGAAGACGAGAAGGTGGTCGATGCGCTTCTCTCAATAGGTTACGTGCACCGGGGGCTTGAGAAGCTGGTTGAGAAAAGGGAATTCCCAGAATATGTTTATGTCATTGAAAGGACATGCGGCATATGCAGTTACATCCATGGCTTGTCCTACTGCCAGGCAATTGAGGAGATAATGAAAATCGAGATTCCTGAACGGGCTCTGTTTCTCAGGACCATGGGCTCGGAATACTCCAGGATGCACAGCCATCTGCTTTCGATGGGCTGCCTTGCGGACGGAATGGGCTTTGAGAACCTGTTCATGAACCTTTTCAAGGTCAGGGAAAGAATCGTTGACAGGATGGAAGCGAGCTTCGGCGGAAGAATCATCCAGGGGACGTGCAAGGTGGGCGGGGTCAGGAAAGACATTGACGAAGAATCCCTCGGGTCAATAGTCACTGAAATGGAATCCATTGAGAAAGAGCTGAAGGAGATAACCGATGTCCTGATTAAAGACGATTCCGTGAAGCACAGGCTCAGGGGAGTCGGGATGCTTTCGAAAGAGGATGCTTACGAGCTTGGGGCCGTAGGGCCAACTGCCCGCGGGAGCGGGGTGAAAATTGACCTTCGGATGCGCGGCTATGCTGCTTACGATAGGATAAAATTTGAGCCCGTTCTTGGAACCGGGGGAGATTGCCACTCCCGGACAGCGGTTAGGGTCAGGGAGCTATTCCAGTCAGCGGACATCATAAAGCAGTGCGCAAAGAAGATTCCGGACGGGCCCATTGAAGTGAAATACACCGGCAACCCGAAAGGGGAATACTTCTCGCGCGTCGAGCAGCCCCGGGGCGAAGCAATTCATTATGCAAAAGGAAACGGAAGTCGGTTTCTCCAGAGGTTCCGCATCAGGACTCCGACATTTGCAAACGTCCCCCCGCTGATTCACATGCTCAAAGGCTGCGACCTCGCAGACGTCCCGCTAATCATTATCTCGATAGACCCGTGCATCAGCTGCGTTGAGAGGTAAATTCATGTCTCTGTTCCAGATTGCAAAAACCACTGTAAAAAGCCTGTTTTCTGCTCCCGCCACTTTGATGTATCCGACCAAACCGGCGAAGAAATCCAAGGGAACGAGGGGCACCCTTGAGAACGACATAAACAGGTGCATCTTCTGCGGGAATTGCCAGAGAAAATGCCCCTGTGTCGCAATAACAGTTGATAAGAACTCCCGGACCTGGGAGCTCGACCGATTCAGATGCGTTTCCTGCAACTGCTGCGTAGAAGTCTGCCCAGTGAAATGCCTTCGGATGGAGAACGATTACACCAAGCCCACGACTGATTCGAAAATGAAAGTGCTCTTGAAATCCGAGAAACCTGCTCCTGCACAGGCCCCGAAGCCAGTTGCCCCGCCAGGAGTCGCGAACCCGCGTTCTCAAAAGCCAGGAACTCCAAACGCCCCTTCTGCGGATTCTCCCCCCTGAGTTAAGAAAAGTTGATGGTCATGCGTGTCGTCAATAAGTATTCCTTCAAAAACGGCCTCGAATTGCTGGAAAAAGAAAAACCCATCGAGCTTTCCGAAGTTCTCGAGGCGATAAAGTGGGCCAATTCGGAGAAATGCGTCGATGCAGGGCTTTATTTTCCCAAGGCACTCGCAAGCGAGATTCTCGACCGGCTCCATTCCAAGGGCTGGACCAAGCCGAAGATTCCTTTTGAGAAACCAAACAACTTCATTGAAGGCGACGGGCTGAAGAACGAGGTTGGCTTGGAGCTCCAGTTCGGAACATATTCGTTCATCGGGTGGGACTTTTTGGGGAAGATGGCTCTTTTCGGAAAGCAGGGAATCTATAAATTCGGAATCGAAGTGGTTCCGATGGCCTCGCTCAGAAGAAAAATGTCCAAAGGAGTGGGCTCTTTTGAGATGATGGCTGAGACTCTCGAGAAGAAGGGAAATCAGAACTTGGAAATCCCAGTTGTTTTGCTCGGGATTGATGGTTAGACTCAGATAAAATCAGCCCTGGGAAGCAGTCGCCACCAGGGACAAAAATCACCCGGAGGGCCTTCGGCACCGGGAGAAGGATGCCCATAGCGAACGGCTTCACTGACACCCCGCGGGTGCGCGGAAGCCGCACGTCTTCAGATTGCGGAGGAGCGCACCCTTCTGAGCGGCTTCCGCCTGAATCCCAACTTCCTACGGAAGCCGCGGGCTTCAGCCCGCGGGGTGTCACAATCCATTGAGCCATAACGGGCCGCCTCGGGATTGGCTAAGAATAACCTCCCCTACGTGGAGTTGAGATACAAAAGTATTGCCGCTGCAATCGTTGTGAAGAATGCCGGGACGAACGAAAGGACCCCGCTGCAGGTCGACACCGTTTGGCTTGCGAACAAGAGGGGATTCGTGAAGAGCGAATTGGCGAGGAGAACGTAAGCGAATACTATGAGGCCGAGCGTGAATTCGCTCTGAAGGCGGGCATAGATGCGGAGGTACTGGGCGATGAGCACCAGGAGCAGCACTACGTTTATAACCTCGAGGGATATTGTGATGAGATAAAAAATGCTTTTCTCATTCTGGTTGCATGTCAGCGGGGAACTGCGCGTCACGAGGTCGGCCATGAACCAAAGCAGCCCAATCGTGGCAATGAGTATGATGATGGTTACGAATGCTGAACGGGCGTCTATCCCGAACATTATGGCGTCATCCTCCGGCTCCCTTAATTTTTGGCGAACCCCCGTTTCATCATCAAGGAATTCAGCCAGTTTTTTGGAATCGTTTTTTCGTTCGGACGATTTTCGAGAGTTCATTTACGTTCGCCTCCATTTCAGCGGAGAGCGTGTATGCCTTCCCATACCCGCCTCCGAGGGTGTCTATGAGGCCGTGTTTTGCCAGCACCCCCAAGTGGTGCTGCACGGTCTTGTAATCGACCCCGAGCTCGTCGGCTATCTGTTTCGCGTTTAGCGGCCGCTCTTCGAGGACAAGGAGAATCCTCAGCCTGTTTTCGCCCCCCCGCGAGCCGGCGATTAGCCAGTAAAGGATTTTCGGGATCATCGAATATCTACCCCTCTAATCAATTATATGGCTTTCGCCGGCCCACGTCGTAGACAGTGTTAATCAGGTCGCGCCTGTTTCGTCTCCTCGAAAGGCCCATCGTAGAGCCTGCCGAAATATGCGCCAGGCGGGGCGTCTTCCCCCAAGCCGCCGCCCACGATTTCGGCCCCCCCGGCCATGTCCTGCCTGTTTTTGGCGATGAGGGCCTCGAGAAGGCGTTCCGCAGTCTTGGCCTGCTCCGAATCCACGAAACTAATCTCGAGAACAGGCAAGCCGGTGCTCCCCTCGAGCGTCAGGTGGGAAGTCCCGAAAAGCAAATCGCTTATCGAGCGCGTTACCTTGTAGCTGAATATCTTGTCAACCGGGACCGTGTGGGTAATCCTGTTCAAGATTCCCCGCGTCTCAGTGACAGATTCTTCAAAGAATGAATACATATACCGTTCCAATGAAACCAGCTTTCCGAACGCGGCGCCAAGCATAAGCAGCAGCAATCCGTTCACAGCAAATACGGCAAGCGAATCTGCAGGAACAATATCGACCATGTTCACTGCAAAAACCAGCGTGTGCGCAATGCTGAGAAGAACTAAGAGGGCAATGACCGGTGTTTTTTTCGGCTTCAGGTATAACACCGTGTTCCTTTCAATCCGCTTTATTCCGTCGAATATCAACTGCCCCACCTCCTCGCCAGGGGGAATCCCTCCGAATCGTCCCCGTTCTCCACTATCAAATCAATCAGCTCCCTCTCCCCAATCTTTCCAGGTATCATCCTACCACCTCGCATAAAGGGCGTTTTTCACCCCTATTATGCGTTTGCCGGAATCATTCCCAACTCTCCCCAAATTCGAGGCAGAATTGATGCAGAAATCTAGTTGGCGCACCTTAATTTGCAAGGTGCTTTGAGCGCGTCATGTCTGCGGTAAAAGGCGTATTTTTCGGTTTTTGAGGTACTCACTACCTTATACTATCCAATGGTCATACACTATCCATGGCTGCAGAGCAAAAACAGGTGTTCATTGATGCATGGGACAAGCATATCGAGGGAACAATCCGCCAGCAAAGGCTAATGAGATTCAGCTCTGTTGCAGACGCGGATTTCTGCGAGACTTTCAGGAATGGCTTACAGGCCAACAAGAGCCTAACGAAGAAAGAAAAACTCGAGATAAACGCATATACAAACATATTGTCAGAACGGGCTGTTGATGCCAAAACAGATATCAAAGGTCGGCTGTCCGGCATGCCGATAATCAGTAAATAAATCTTCTAACAGATGCCTAAGAAAAGAAAAATTCATGGACACCTTAACGACAGCACCGCTCAGGTCAAGTAAATGCATCAGACCATCCGCCAGGGAAGAGATGCTCTGCCTGAGCTACGAAAAAAGACACACAGATCATTTCCACGTGGCATGAATGTGCTACGGTTTTTAGTTCCTTGCCCAAGTGCCCAAGCATTCAAATTATTGTCCAGGCTGTTTCATTCATGAATCATTTCTATCAGCTTGTTCATCGTATTGAAATTGCGCGTGGTAGCGGAAATGCCGAGCCTCTTTTCCAGAAAATTGTTGGAAACTTTTGAGCGGGCAGCGCTTCCCGGGATGTACATATACGCTGCCGTGCCATCGACGGCAAGCTTTTCAGCGCCAAAATCTTCAGCGAGAAGCTCCCTGGTTTTTTCAACTGAAGGCGCATCCTTGAAAATTACAAAGAACACGCGTGAAATGTCAAACCCGCCTCCGAATGGATTGCCCTCTAGGACTTTTTGCAACTGCGCCCCGGTTCTGGCCACAACCATCAAGTCCGGTCCGATGTGCTTTTCGATTGCGTCATGAACCAGCTTCTCAACTTCCATTGCCGTGAGCCCCGTATCAACAAGTGCGTTCCCACTCTGGATGTAGGTCCGAACTTTCCCGAATCCTTCTGTTCCAAGAACTTCCCGGAGCCTAGCCATGGGCACCCTGTTCTTCCCGAAAGGCATGACGCCGCGCAGCAATACGATGTACGTTCTCACATTACTTCTTTCGCGTTTCATTTTCTCTCACCCTAAACTCTACAATCCTCTTCACCAGGTCAAACGGAATGGGGTTGTCAATCGGGAACTGTATCGCACCTTTTGTTTGCTTATACGAAGTCAACTCTTTTTTGAAGGCAACGATTGCTGACGGCGTAGGATAAAACCCTATATGGTTCTTGAACGCAGCAAAATGCACCAGGTTCCTACCATTGGTCTTGAAGGTAGGTATCCCGTAACCGATCGTCTCTTCAGCCTTTGGCGTGGATTTTCTAATCGTCGCCCTCAGTTCTTCTAAAATGCCCCGAGCATCCTTCGGGAACATCGCGATATACTCGCTTATGGTTTCAATTTTTTTTCTTGACGTTGCCACGCCTCTCCCTCTGTTCAACTTTTCCACTCCTCTAACGCCTTATCCACAACGTCATTTTTTGATTGACTGCATCATGCTTATGCGGTTGCCTTCGGTGTCAATTACCGAAACATGGGAGCCAACGCCAGGTATCTCGTTTCCCTTTCCGGAAATTTTTCCGCCGGCAGCCTCAACCCTCTTTATGCTCTCTTTGATGTCATCGACCTGGACTACTATCGACGGATACTGCGAAATGGGGTCATCCGTCCTTTGGAAAAAACCGCCGTTGATGGTGCCGGGCTTGGTGACCATGCGGTTTTCATCGGTGTCCGTCGTGGTGACGATTATGTATTCGCCCATCTCCTTGCCAAGCTGATGCGTTTTCCACCCGAAGGCTTTTTCGTAGAACCTCCTCATCCGACTTTTGTTGTCTGCCGGCATTTCAAAATGGGTTACAGGGCTCATTTCCATACGACCACCTCAATCTCACAAACATAGTCTTTCAGGACTTCAAAAGGTTATAGCTCAGGCTTCTGGTTTATACCAAAGTTGCATCAGACCGCCTGTCTATCGTCACAGCCTGCGAGGGCTCAGAGATCACCTTCGTCATCATTTGCGTGTAGTTTAGTGTGCAAACTTAAATAAATCCCAACACACAATCCAATTATGAGTGAAGACCCACAGAAATTGCAGCTCTACTCGGTCCTCAACAGGCAATGGAAATCCCTTTCTAAATCACTCCTCGGGGACGAAATGGGCGAACTTGATGATTACAAGGAATGGCTCTACGGGAGAAACGGGCCGAGGCTGGTGAAATCAAGCGTTTCAGGCAAGGATGTTGTTCTCGCATACTCTCCTTTCGGGGGAAACTCAGAATTCATTAGCCTTGAAGAGGTCGACTGGAACAAGAGCTACATTCCTCTATCGATAAATGATATAAAAGACATCGATTCGATTGTCGAGGCGATAAGGAACCGGGCCGTTTACTGCGGGAACATTATCTTTGGGAATTCCGGTTTTGTCGAGGAAAGCACGAATATTACGGACAGCCAGTATGTCCTTCATTCGGAACGAGTAGCCTATTCGAAATATGTGGCATATTCATCAAGGGGTGGCTATAGCGAGGTCGTTTTCGGCTGCTATGGGTTCGGCCCAGCCCGCTTCTGCATAAAAGCCAATAGCTGGGAAGTTTCGAGGGTTTTCTGTTCCTCAAAAATAGAATTCTCCAGTGACATCTACCTCTCCCATGGGCTCTCCGGTTGCCATGACTGCATGTTCTGCTTTAATTTGAAGAGCAAAAGGCTAGCGATCGGGAATCTTGTCCTTCCAAAGGACAAATATTTGCAGATAAAAAAGAAGTTGATGGAGGAAATTCGCCAGGAGCTCATCCGCAACAAATACCTTTCCCCAATAGACGAGATGGTATGCGCAGAAAAACCAGACTACTCGTTCCTGAAAAAATCAATTTCCGGGCGAAATTGGGAAGATGAGAAAAAAGACATGGGACCGATAGAAAAGGCGTTTAGTGAGACGGCCTTAGTAATTCTGGGGAAACCCCTCAGGCAGATTGATTCCTACTCCGATTGGCTTGAGAAGAACTCTGCGGTTAAACTCGAGCAATGCTTTTCCTGCGCCTCTGGAAAACAAATTCCGCTCCTTCCGGACTACGTCCCTTTCATTTCGTTCCCTCGGGACAGGCTCATCACGCAAGACGAAGCGGATTTTCTGGGAGAACGGATGACCCTCTCTGAAGGCGAGGTCGAGAGCCTTTCCTTTAAGAATATCCCAAAAAAACTTTCGAAAATAGCCTACTTCTGCCCATTCTGGCTTTCCGGAAAATTGAAGAATAACATCGATTCTCCTATGTGCATAGACTCCGTAGACTGCTACCGTGGCCTGATCTTCATGCGTTCAAAGAAATGTGCATTCTGTTTTTCCCCAACTAGCTGTGAAAACTCTTTCGGGTGCCGCGAACCCAGGGATTCTTCCTTCTGTATTAATTGCCACTTCTCGACAAAAATTTCACGCTGCCTTGAAGTTGACAATTCAACCAACTGCTCGGGATGCTACTTCTGCCACAACTGCGATAATGTCCACGATTCGATGTTTTGCTTCAATACGAAGAACAAGCGATACGCAATAGGGAACGTCGAGGTGGGCAGGGAGAAGTTCATGCAGGCAAAGGAAATATTGCTGGATTGGGGCCTCAAGAGGCTCGAGAAGAATTGTGATCTAGGGGTTGACGTTTTTACTATTGCCGATTGGAAGGAAGAAAATCGATAAGCGTTCCAGTTTCCCAGTAAACAATGGTTTATTGATTGTCGATAGTGCGTTCAGGGAAATTTATTCACCACAGCACTTCTCCCCCGCTTACATCGAGGGTTATGTCCCGCGATCTTCCGGTCTGGCCTTTCCATGCTGCGCCGATAAGGAGCGGTGCGTAGCCCTTTCCATTTTCTGTTTTTCGGGTGTAAGTTCCAGTGGCGACAAGCTCCATGCTGCCTTCGCTGCTGCCCGCGTACATCGAATAGGAACTGCCTTCATAAACAACAGAGATTTTGAACAGTTGTTTGTCCTGCACATACGGTTTGCCTGTTCCGGGATTTGTTTTTTCATCATCGTTTGCGGTCTTTACCCTTAACCCGCCATAATCAGCTATCACGATGCACTTCTTGCCAAGCGGGATGAGGTCCGGGTTCGACAGGTCCCTTTTGCCTTCCCCCAAGTTCGAAAGGTTGCCCGAGGGAACAAGGGCAGGGAAGACGTGCACGACTTTGCCGGTGCTCTTGGGCCCCAAAGTTGCGCTGCATTCGAGATTCACTACGGTTTTTCCAGTCTCGCTGATTGGAACCCAGGAGAGATATCCCGAATAGACCCCCGCATTGCTCTCAGTGGCAGTGCTCGCCGAAACCCCCATTCCTGCAAGTTGTCCACGCACACTCATTCCCTTCACTTCCGCGTGTTGCGCTTTTCCTTGCCCCGCAGTTACTTTCGTCCCTCCTGTCTGGCTAGATGCAGTCTGCCCGGTTTGTTGGGCATTAGTGCCACCAGTCGTTTGCCCCGGCGTAGCCACGGCTTGCCCAACCTCTCTCGCAGCTTTAGCTTGAGCGCCACTAAGTTCACTCCGCAATCCATCTATTGTTCTTTGCTGTTCCCGTATTGTCCTGTCTCTCCTGTCCACTACGTCATTCAAAACTCCTATCGAATCCCCGAGTTTTTTCAATTCGACCTGACCAGATTTAACAGTCTCATGATGCGCCGGCTTGTCTTTTTTGTCCAGATTCAAATTATTCAGAACATAAATGCCAATTCCTGATGCTACTGCCGCAAGAAAGCCTATTATAATGACATATGTGGCTATTTTTTTCCGACCGCCCCTCCTACTGGAGTCAGCATCAACTAGTCTTTCACCAGATTCCATTCTTTCGGCTAACCTTATGATTTTTCTGAACTCATCAAGCCCAAATCTTGATAGGGTAAAATTTTCCGTCAATGCGTTCTTCGCAGTTTTCTTCCCCTCGTAATCCCAGCTGAGAATATCCCGAAGTTCTCTTCGTTCAGCCTTAGTTAAGCAGCTGCCTTCAATTCTATCTTTAATATAATTTAACACATCTACGAGCACCTGCGCGTCCTCCCCAAGCAGCACGTGCGAATCGCCATTTCCGTCTACCCCCTCACTCAATTTTTGCAATATTCTACCCAAAACTTCCGATGCTTTTTGTGAAACGACATTCGGCCCTGGCCCATATTGTTGGTCAACCGCTTCAGCCGGTCCCAAAGACACAGCTCCGGCAGCCGAAACTCCAACCATCCTTTCGACAACTGGCACAAGGCTATCGAGAAGTGCTAACCCGGCTTGGCCCAAATGACCGCCTGGTTCGAATGGATAGGATCTAAACACCCCTAAAACATCATCAACGATTCTCTGGTCGCTACTATCCCGTAATCTGTAACCGGCTTTAATCTCCCCCGTAATCCAATCCAATGCAGCTTTAAGCTGTAGCATCTCCTCGCCGAGAGGCCCCACCCCTCCTGAAGTACTCCTCTCTTTCGCTACTATATCACTCAAAATTCCCAGCGCCTGCCGGCCAGTCATCGATGTCTCTTCAGCGTGCGCATCCTGTCTTGCTACCCCCGCAGCCAGACTGCCGAGTGTTCTCAAATCCAAGACAAAGTTCCGCGTTAATATCAAGGCAGGTTCGTTTTCCAGAAGATTTGAGATAGTCTCCCGTAATCGCTCACTGAGCAAATCATTCCCTAGAGTCTTTTCAATTGAATCCAAAGCAGTTGTTAATGCCCGGGAGCCTTCTTCGCCAAGCAGTATCGGGTCCCCAAAATCCCGCGCGCTGCAATAGCTTCCCGCAATATAGCTTAGGACTTCGGTTGGGTTCGTAGCTGCTATATTCGTTATATCATTTGGAAGATTGAGGGGCCCGACATTCCAAGAAATCGTGGACTCGGCATTTTTCACAAGCGGGATAATCCCATCAATTGCCATCAGGCCAACGGGGCTTATGCACATCGCGCCGTCCGTTTTTCTTTGGTCATGCGTGTTCTCTAAGAGTTTCTGTGCTTCTCTTGCCAACTCTTCATCGCTAGGTGAATTATCCACAAACCAATTGAGTAAGTAAAGAGCGTCTACGAATCGTGGGAGGTCATTCCCGCGTATCCAAAAGTCTCCGTTAGCATCCGTATTGCCCTTCGCCTTGCCTATAACCTCCTGAAAAACTTCCGATGCGGTTACTGTCCGGATTTCCCCAGGTGCTCGTGCCGTTTCTCGAGCTACCGGCACCGGGGCAGGAACATCTAGCGATGGCTGTCCGCCAGCGCTGGTTTCGTCCTGGTTTCTAGCTGGCAATCCAAACCCAATCCGTTCAGTTGGCTTAGTTTGCCAGGGTGCGGTCGACTCGCTTATATGCCTAGGTTCAAATCCGATTGTCCACCTTGGGCTGGCTTCTTGAACCGGGGAATCGCGTGCCTGAGATACTGGGCCGTCGCTTGCCCTCTCGGCTGAGCGTAAAATATGAGTTGGCAAAGGTCCTGGGTCACGGGCCATTGGCGTCGCTGCCCTTGTCGGGAGAAGCCTGATGTTGCCTGCCCTGTGACTAGTGACCATATCCAACCTCCCAGTGACTCTACCCGTAATAAGGATAACATTATGCGAATACTCGTATTTAAAGGTATCTATCCCCACTGCGAGGACAGCTGATAAGAAAAGATACCTCCTCGCTTCGAACATAACAATAAAAACTTTAACAAGAGAAGTCAATAGGGGTGTTCTTATGGGAAAATTAATTTTGTTTGCAGTTTTATTCATCACAGGGCTTCTTTTGTTCGGGTGCAGCCAGGGGCCGAGCCAGGGGGCGCCCGGGAGTGGGAACGGCCAGGAAGTCAACACTCCACCGGCGACAAACCCACCGGCTACGACACCGCCCGACTCGACCCAGCCAAAGACCGAGCCGCCTCCTTCAACGCCGCCAGCCACTCAGCCTCCTTCAGGGACCGACTCCGGCACCAGCTTCAGCTCGATTTTCAAATACGGTTCGCTGAAGAGCTATGAATACCGGGTAACCACCACTTCCGCGACTGGCCAGAATTCAGTAACTAATCTCAAGACAACAATCTCCTCTGATGTTTACAACGGAATCCCAGCCTGGCTTACCCAGACCGCTATGGTCAACGAGGGCGCATCCGTCACAACCAAGCTCTGGGTCGACAAAACGACAAATGCCTGCCTCGCGACTAAGAGCGTTATAACATACGGCGGGCAGAAAATGGAAAATGAAGCGAGCTGCCCGTCCGATGGCCCGTACGCCTCTTCGGGAACTGAACCCCAAAAGCTGAAGTACGAGGGAGTAGAAAGCGTTTCAGTCCCTGCCGGGTCGTTCCAGGCACAGAAGTACTCGAGCCAGGGCTCTTATTACTGGTCTAGCGCGAGTGTTCCAGTGCCAGTAAAAATCTTAACCGGATCCACGTCAATGGAACTGGTGAGCTACAGTTAGAACCGTTGAAAAATGCATCAACCCGATAGCCAACTTGGTTAATGCAGAACCGGGTCATGAAAAGGCCAGCTCAGCGTTTCCGTTTCCCGGTTTTCGAGAAGAACTTCTTTATTCTGTTTGTCGTCTCTTTATGCAGGCTGTGCTCCATCGTGCATGCGTCCTCGTTCGCAATCTTCTCAGGAACCCCTATTGTTGTGAGAAATTTCCTGAGGACTTCGTGCTTTTCGCGTGTTTCTGCCCCGATTTTTCTGCCTGCCATCGTTAGCCTGGCCCCCCCGTACTTCTCATATTCCACGAGCCCGTCCCTATGCAGCTTTGCGAGCATCCCGGTCACGCTAGGCGGCTTCACACCTAAGTCAGAAGCAATGTCCTTGATTCTTGCATGCCCCTTTCTCCCTATTAAATCGTATATCGACTCCAAATAGTCCTCTTGCTCCCTGCTGGCCATGTCAACAATGTTAGGCACAACTAATTTAAATAGGTAAGCCTAAATTCATGCATGGCTTTCGAAGCCGGCCTATTGCCAGGTTTTGTGATAACATTCCGCGAATCCCTAGAGGTTGCGCTGGTTTTGGGAATAATCCTCGGCTATTTGGCGAAGAACAAGCTTGCGAAGCACAACAGTGTTGTTTATGCCGGGCTTGGCGCCGGAATAACCGCGAGCCTCATAGCGGCGTTTTTTTTCGTCTCACTGACTGGAGGCTTTGAAGGGACAGCTGAGCAAATTTTCGAGGGAGTTACCATGTTCGCAGGTGCTGCCCTCATGACCACGATGATAGTCTGGATGATGGGGCAGAAAAGGATGGCGGAGGGGATAAGACATGGCATTGAAACCAAACTCTCCGGGGGCTATAAGCACGGCCTGTTCCTTCTCGTGTTTTTCTCAGTCCTCCGCGAAGGTGTCGAGACCGTCATCTTCCTTGGCACAGTGAGCTTTTCTTCAACTCACACGGCAACTTTGCTTGGAGCGCTCATCGGAATAACTGCAGCAGCGGCTCTCGGATATCTACTCTTCGTCAGCTCGATTAAACTCAACGTAGGGCTATTTTTCAGCGCTACTAACTTCATTCTCATACTCTTCGCAGCCGGCCTCGTTGCGCAAGCAGCGCACGAATTCTCAGAAGCAAAAATCCTCCCGCCGATAATTGAGAAAGTCTGGGACATAAATCCGCCCCTGAACCCGGATGGAACATACCAGCTTATGCACGATGAGGGAGCTATCGGCCAAGTAATGCACTCCTTTTTCGGTTACCGGGCCTCACCTTCTTTGCTGGAGCTAATTAGTTATGCTTCTTACTTAGCCATCGTCTTAATCCTTGTCTTTAGGGCTAAAGGAAAAGCGCAACAGAGTAAGCCCCGAGCGCGATGAACACAAGCCCAAACATCACGCACCCAAGAAGGAGTGCGGTCGAGAGAGAATCAAATACTGCGCCAATGTCCAACTTCGCTTTTGACAGGTTGCTCTTCGCCTTCGAGAGGTCGGTTCTCACGGCCTTTATCCCCTCCTGCGACTCTTTCATGGAAGAGGAGACAGACGAAAGAGCGCTCGCTTGGGAGCCAAGAGCGCCGGCGGATGAGCGGAGGTTATCAGCTGCTGATTTAAGCGATTCAGATGAATCCCCCCCTCCCCCCGGCAAGGTCGAAATCTGGCTCGAAAGCGAATCAATGCCGTCCGCGAGCTTGTTTGTGCTGCTCGCGTAGCCATCAAAACCGCTTGAGAGATTCTCAGTCAGCCCGGGGACAATTTCCATCGCATCATACGCTCCCTTCAGGCTTTTATCGAGATTTCCCACTGCGCTTGTTGCAACATCTAGCTGGGAGAAGGTCTTCTCACGGAGCGTCCCGATTTGAGGCGAAAGAGTCAGGTAAACAAGCACCACGAGCACAAGCCCCAGGAAAGAGGCAAATACCCCGATTCCGGCGAATCCGTAGCGGGCCCACTTTCCGGGCCCTCCAAAATTCCAATGCTCGTCACTGGCCCCTTCTTTTCCTTGGTTTTCCTCTTGTGACATAATAAACGACCACCACGGCCACCAGTAGCAGGACTGCTGCGCCGATTCCTATAAGCGTTAAAAGGTTCGCCCTGTTGATGCCTGCCTTCGATTCCTCAATGAGAGCCAGTGCATCCTTCGCCTTCTCTACCGCAGCATCCGGGTTCTCCGAAACAATCTCCTCAGCGCTCTTGAGCTCTGCCTCGGCCTTCGAGAGGTCCGGCTTGAAGAAATAAGAGGTAGCTTGGGCCTTACTCAGCTCTTCGTGGGCGGCAGACACCGTCAGCCTGGCTGCTTCAACCCGCGCAATGTGCGCGGCGATGACAAGGTGGGCGTCGTTGAGTTTCCCCTTTGCTGAAGAGAGAAGCTCCCTGCACCTATCAAAATCGTAATTATCGCATGACTCCCTGGCATTGTCAAGAATAAATTTTATGTCAGTGGAATTGATTGAAATATTATATTGCGAGGCGGAAATGGAGACAGTGTCAAGCTCCTTTCCATTATCGGAAATTGCGAGCAAGAGAGTTTCCCTGGTCTTGGCAGTCTCGTTCGAAGAGCCGGAAATCATTGACCTGAATCCGAGGACTTTCGTATGGGCGATTGACGAGTTGAACGCAGCATCCTGGTACTTCCCGGCATCGAGCATGGCGCGTATGCGCGATAGGTCGGCGCGAAGGGGCCTCGAGTCAGTTTTCAAGCCATACCTAAGTGCGTCCTGGTCAGCCGAATCAAGGGCACTCTCGTCGCCAAGAACAATCCTCAAAACCTCAGATTGTATTTTTAGACTAAGGCTTGCGTTGAGTTTTTCCGTTTCAGATGCCGAAAGGGTTGCGTTGAAATACGCATTCGAGTAGTTTCCCCCAGCGTACTCGGCGTTCGCCTTGCCAAGAAGCTCCTTTCCCTTGTCTTCGAATGATATCCCCAAGTACGTGGCTGCAGAAACCATGCCGGATATCGCGACATAAACGGCACCAGCAGCATCAATTTTTTTAGCCGCCTCCTCTTTCGATTGATAATACGGGGTGTAATGGAAGACCCTCACCATCGCGTTTCCCGAATCAGCGACATAAACGTCATTAGAGTCATCGACCTTTATTCCACGCGGCTCGGACATCGGAACCGCAGCGCTCCCGTTCACCGAGCCAACGCAATTGAAATCCCCGTCGAAGACCACTACCCGGTTATTTCCCGTATCTGAAACAAACATGAACCTGTCCCTGCTAACCGCGATTCCGTGCGGGGCGTTCAGGGCGCATCCGTATGCGCCGCGTATGGTCTTCAAGTACGAGCCATCATACAGCTTGAACACCTGTATCCTGGAGTTTCCTGAATCAGCAACATACAGCAGGCCGTCCCTGATGTAAATCCCGGTCGGCGCGAATAGCTCGCTGTTCCCGAAACCTTTCGAACCTATTGTCCCCTCGAATGTCTTGTCCTTTTGGCTGAACATCTTTATCGTTCCCCTTTCGCTGTCGGCAATGTAAATAATCCCCCCGTATACCGCCACCCCTGCCGGATGGTCGAATGAATAAGTGTCAGAGCCAGAAATTGCGAGCTCATATAAGTAATGGCCGTTTTCATAAACAATTGCGTTATTCCCCCTGTCCGCAATGTAGAACCTGCTGTCCTCGGCGACCCAAAGCGCCTCTGGAAAAAGCATCCCCTTCGTAGGTCCTACGCTCCCCACAATAAGTTTCTGCGGCTCGCCCTTGTAGAACTCCACAATACGATGGTTGTCGGTGTCGAGCACGTAGACAGTATCCCCGTTTGGCCAAACGTCAGAAGGCATGGAGAGGTTGCCCCACTTCCCGGTGTCCCTTATGGCTATATCCTTGACGTAGGCAAGCCCTGCGAACACGAAAGAAGCGAGGAACAGAAGTGCAAATATGGCAAGGATTCCTCTCATAATTGCTTATTTCCCGATAACCCTTAAAACCCTTGCCCATGAAAATTTATCCATGACCGAGATGTCGGTAATCATACCCGCCCTGAACGAGGAGAAGAACATACGGGCCTGCCTCAAGGCCGTACGTGCCCAGAGGACACACCTTGATTTTGATATCGTGGTTTCAGATGGCGGGAGCAAGGATAGGACGCGAGAGATTGCAGCGGAATACGCCGACAAGGTCGTCATCACGAAGAAAAGGGGCATCTGGGTAGGCCGGAACACGGGCGCAAAGGCGGCAAAGGGGAAAACCTATGCGTTCATAGATGCAGACTCAATTGTTCCGAGGAACTACCTGGACTCGGTCTTCCCGATTCTTGAAGACGAGAGCATATCGGGGCTCTCGACTGCGTTCCAATTCGATGACAGGCCGACAAAGCTGCGGCTAGTGGAAGAAATCTGCAATGAATACCTGCTCCTGAAAGGCTCATTCGGGATTGGCGAGCTGCTCGGTTTCAATGCGGTTGTCTCAAAAAAGACTTTCTGGAAAGCAGGCGGTTTCCCCAATGCCCCACTCGAAGACGGTGCGCTTGCAATAAAGCTTCGAAAGATGGGCCGGCTGGTTTTCCTTCCCGAGCCAAAAGTGGTAACGAGCGCGAGAAGGCTCGAGAAACAGGGAATCCTGAAGTCTACTCTTTACTACGCGCAAATAGGCCTAAAGAGCGCGCTTCCGAAATCCCCTCTGAACAGGCTGCTGGTTTACAGGGATTATATGCCGGTGAGATGACGACTAAAAATCTGTCAATCTCCTCTGCCTCAAGAAGAAGCTTTCCTCGAGATATTTTCTCATCGGGACCCGCAATCTCGAGAACACGTCGGCAAGCGCCTCATCCCTGCTCGCGAACTTCTTCCCCCCTTTCTCGAACGCTTTCTTGACAGTTTCCCGGATAACCCAGACTCCCATCGGGAGCATGTAGCCCTCGTAAATTTCCCGGAACACAATGGCCCTCGCCTGCCGCTTCATCCCGTCGAGCCCCTCGCACACGCCATATCTCGCAGCGTAATAGCCTCCCCCCTGCTTGTCCGCGTATTTGGTCCTTCCCTCAAAAGGCTCTCGTTCCTCGACTATCTTGTAAGAACTCGCCCCCTGGGTCCAGACCGTCCCCGGAGCCCAGGCCTCGAAACCCTCGTATTCCCAGCTTCCGGGCATCAGCAAAATCTCGAAGTGGTTGTGGAGATATTCGTTCGAGAATACCGTGAACTCTCCGAGCTCCTTGTAATCCCTTATCCTCTCCATCGCCCCTTTCGCGAGCATATCGTCCGTGGCAGTTATCCCCCAGCGGGTCGGGACGAGCTTCCTGTCATCCGGGGCCCCGAGGATTCCCGCTGTCAGGAGCTTCATCAAGTAATAATTCTCATAGCCTTTCGAGCTCAATTCCCTCATCGCCTGCTCCGCTTTCAGCCCCTCCCCGACCACCGAGTCGACTTTCCTCGGGATAGTCGGGTTGTCGGCAACCCTCATCCTGTCGAGAGGAGCGACTGCCCCCATTGGCTGAAGCACCCCGGAAAAGCTCATGTTGAAAACCGGCTTCTTCGAGAACCTGACTTCCATGTCCACGCTTTTGAGGGACATTACTGCATCCTGCGCCTCGAGAACGAGCCTTTCCCTTGTTTTCACGTGCTGCGGCCTGCTGCCCCGCACAAGCATCGACCTCTGCCTTATCACTTCCCCGTAGTCCAGCCCGTACCAGTCGCCCGGAGTGTCGCTGTTCTGCCCTAACGAGACCATCGGGCCCCAATTGACAACCGGGTAGTTGTAATGCCCGACGAAAACATTCGGAGGCGAGGGGCCGAAGACTTCCTGCCTCATCTCAGGCGCAGCCTCGAGCTGGTAGCTGAGCTTCTGTATGTGCGGGCAGAACTCGAGGCCGCAGAGCCTCCTGCTTCCCTTGCATGTCACGCATATCGAGTAATCAGGCTTCATGTTCCACATCCCCGATATTCGAAGCACACTGAGCAATCCAGCTTCATATCCAGCTACCCCGCATGAATCCAATCCCGGTGAGCATCGAGCAATAAGGCTTCATCTCTAACCACCCGCGCCCGAGTTCTCCCCAGTAGCTTTTTGTTATTAACTATAATAATAATTTCCATGGACTTTTTCCAACAGTATTTCATCGAACCGATTTGGGACAGGACAGGCTACAACCCGGTCAATACAATCGTTTACGGGCTCATCGCCCTCGCAGCAGCTTACCTGATGTACAAAATCCTGAAAAAGGAAAAGGTCCATATCGACCAGAAGTTCGTCCTCTCGGTAATCCCGTTCATCCTACTGGGCTCGACAATGCGCTCGATAGTGGATGCAGCCGACAGGGGTTCGATGGGGGCGCACAGGGATGCGCTCTTCGGGCTCCTGGGGGCAGTCCAGGACTCGCACATCTATGACTACGGATATCTGACAGTTACCCCGGGAATTTATGTTGTTATCGGCCTATTGACATTTTTCTCGATTCTCGTTGCAAACCGGTTAAAGAAACCGCTGCTCGCTCCGGCTTTCGGCCTCGCCCTCTGGGTCCCGCACCTGATTTTTCTTCTCCCATTGATGACTTACTGGACATACGGTTTGCTGGTCCTCGTTCTGGCCTTCATCGGTGGGCTTGCAGGATACTTCTATCTGGTCCATGTCAAAGTCCGCCCCTTTTCTTCACTGGTTGTCTTTGCGCACGCCCTCGATGGAGCGGCAACATACGTGACCATAAGCATCTGGAACAAGTTCGAGCCAGCCTGCACCCAGATGAGGCACTGCTATGGGGAGCAGCATGTCGTTTCTGCAGGAGTTGGGGAGCTCGGGAACACCCTGTTTGCGCCAATCGGCGGCTATTTCCTTTTCTTCGCGATAAAACTCATATTTTCGGCAATCGCCGCCCAGGTCACTGAAAAGGACGCGAAGGGCCAGGAAAGGGACTTCATCATCCTCCTGCTGATAATCTTCGGCCTCGCCCCGGGGGTAAGGGATATACTCACATTGATGACTGGTGCTTAGAATGCCAAACTCCAAACCCGGTTCGGAAGCTCGCCGGCTTGCCCGTTCGGCGGAGGCGTCTAGGATGCTTACTCTCGTAGGTTTGGGGATCTGGGACGAAAAGGACATCTCAGTCAGGGGCCTCGAAGCCCTGAAGGAAGCGGAAATCGTTTTCGCCGAGAGATACACCCATTTCGGGAGCGAGAAAACAATCGAGAATCTCGAGAAAATAAGCGGGAAGAAGATAACAATTCTTACCCGAGAGGATGTCGAGGGGGAAGAGAAAATTCTTTCCGAAGCCAAGCTTCACCCGGTATGCCTTCTTGTTGGCGGGGACCCGATGATTTCCACGACCCACATATCATTGCTGCTCTCAGCTCGCAAAAGAAAAATCGAAACAAGAATCATTCATTCCTCCTCGATTTTCACCGCCGCGGTTGGCGAAACCGGCCTTCAGATTTACAAGTTCGGGAAAACTGTCACGCTCCCTTTCTGGAGAGAAAATTACAAGCCCACGAGCACCTACGATGTCATTGCGGAAAACAAGTCCCGCGGCCTGCACACGATGGTTTTTCTCGATATTGCGGAAAAGATGATGGATGCGAAGGAAGCGCTCGAGCTTTTGGGGGGAATGGAGAAAACTAAAAAACAAAAAGTCGCGAGAGCGGGAGATTTGGTTGTTGTGCTAAGCAGAATCGGGAGCGAGAGCCAGCGAATAAATTTTGGAAAAATAAGCGAGTTGCTAGAAAAAGACCTCGGTGCTCCTCCGTTCATCCTGATTTTCCCAGGGAAGCTCCATTTCCTGGAAGAAGAGGCACTCGAGATGTTCCGAAAAAGTTAAAAGTATCGGAGCAAACAAGACAAACATGCAAAGCGATTCGAAGGATGATAGACCGAGGATACTGGCAACACACTCGCTCGCGATGACCCATGGGCAGTTCGGCATCATCGAGGCAGCGGTTTCGATTCTTCGGCAAGCTAATGACGTAACCTTCGTCCCATCCACAGTGGCTTATGATAACCTATTCAGTGGGGCGAGGAAAGGCAGCCCATTCGACCTTTTGGTCGTGTTCAATGTACACTCCCCGGCCGCGGGAGCCGGCCACCGAGCAGTCTTGCTCAGTACGCCCATGGGCGCCCGTTTAACGCTCGGGCTAAACTCAGTTATTTTCACCGTGCCTGGTGAATGGACAAACGGGCAGATAGCGGAAATGAGGAATTATGCCCGGACCATTCCGCTAGTTTCACTGCAGAGGCGACCGAGTTACGTCGAATCGAAAATCACCGGGATAGTCAGGGAATCAAGAGCCGCTACAAGGCTGGCTGCAAGAGCTTTTTCTGAAACAGGCACCTTATCAAAGACCGACATACTCCTTAGGGCCCAGCGCGCAGCAATGCCAAGCAAGGGCGTCCCGCGAAACAAGGAGACAGGGGGACCGCAGAAGACAAAAGGCTGATTTTTTCTGGAATCCGAGGCCCTGCAAAGGTTTTAAAATCCGAAACCGCATAACATATTACTTATTCTGGGAGGTGTGTTTATGGGAGATGAAACGACAAAGATACTCCTAGTGGCACCGCAGGATGGCATCTCTCTCGGAAGCTGGAACGGCGAGCGGATATCGTCGGAGCTTAATTCTTCCTATAGAAACAAGGTCTCAGTAAAGCGTGTTGAAGGCCCGGCAGCCCTGAAGGAATTGACCGAAGCATGCTCACAAGGGAAGCCGTACAGCCTGGTAATACTGATGGGAAAAGAATCGGATAAATTCGGTAATGGGTTGGGTTTCTGGGGATTTGTCGACAAGGCCAATGAACTAGGGGCGAAAACATTGATTTTCGGGGAAATCGGAGTTGACTTCTCTTTTTCAGATATGGCGAGTCGGCATAAATATGCCCGTTTAATCCCAGGAAATCCTTCGGCCCACCAGACAAACCTTGCGAACGCATTAAACAGCATGATTGGCCTGGAGCCAGACGGAATAAGGAGCCGGGCAAGCGGCATGCTTTCGCGCCCGGATGTTCTCGAAAGAAGGCATAGGGCAAATCCGGCCAGAAGACCAGTGCGGGGAAGGGACCCGCACTTCTTTAAGGGGATGACGGGCTAGGCGATATCATGATTAGAATCCTATTAATCGACGACAAGAAAGAGGACCGTGACCTCGTGATAGGGGCAATCAAGAAGGCGCTCGGAGGCATAGACCACGATATACTCGAATGCTCTGACAGCCTGCCCGGGCTCGGGTTCTACAGGGATGCTAAAGCCAGCGGAAAATCTTTCGACCTCGTCATCTCTGATATTAGGATGGATTACGGGGGCGAACAGGTGCTTAACGGAATCCGCCTCGTGAATAATGATAATGAAACGCCGATAATAATTTGCAGCCGGGCGTATGACAAAGTTGACTTTGAACACCTCTCGAAAATTGCAGAGTCAAGAGGAGCAACTGCGACAATAAACAAGCTCGACCTTTGTGATGAGTCCTACAAGCCGAAAGTTCCTGATGCGCTCCTGATAGTCCTTGATGATTTGGCGCAAAAGCACGGCGAGCGGTCAATTCTGGGCGAAGAAACGGCCCCAAAAGAAAAGATAATTGTTGTCGGAGTAGGAGAGAAGAGCAATTTGGTTGCAAATGAAGTCACGGCAGATGGAAGGATAATTGTCCAAGCGACCGGCCCAGGTGATGCTTCAAATGGGTTTGCGTATTGGGCGGAAAATAATACCTCGTGCGACCTTGTGATTTTCATCCTTCCAGAAATCCTAGTGAAGATAGATAGAAATACTAGCGTCCTCAATGCAATCAACGAGATGCAGAAGTTTGACCCGAAAATCAAGATTCTCGTGTTGGCCGAAGACGTGGACAGGTGGGCGCCTTTCGAAGACCTCGGGGCGAAGGTTATCAGCATCGAGCAACTAGGACTGCTGAAGTCGGCAGTGAACACACTTCTCTCTTCGCAAGCCGGCGGGAGTGAAACTCGAACTCTTGGCAAACCTGGCCGAAGAAGTTATATGGCGGATTTGCGGAGAAATTGCGGCTTGCTTGGCTTATCCGTGCCGAGGCATCAGCGCTTTAACGCGCCAAGGCAAATTAAGATTTAGTTATTTTTTCCTCGGGGTGGCCTTTAACTTTTCTGACCTCTCGGATTTCTTCTCGAGGCTTTCAGCAAGAGCCCCGAGCAACTCCTCATTCGGCTTTGAGAGGTTTGCTTCAATCCTGGCAAGCGCATTCGGCGAAATCTTCTCCTCCAGCAAGGCCTCGAGCTTCTCGATGTCCTTTTCAGCGAACGGCTCCTTCCCTTCCCTCACATTCTCGTAAGCCTTCTCGAGAATCTTTATAATCTCATCCATATCCTCGGGTGGGAGCCCCGCCAAATCGAGAACTGTCGCCATCCCCTGGGCGAGCACCTCGTCCCTTTCTTCAGCTTCGCTTATTATGCTTTCAAGCTTCTTGAGCTCCGGGGGAGAGAAATCCGCTCCCTTGAGCGAAGACATCACTTTTGAGCAGAACGGGCTCCTCTTTTTCTTGCCATTCGCCTTGCTTATCTCGACTTTCTGCATGAACATACCCAACACTTTAAAGCATTTGTCATTAATTAATACTTTTGGTGGGGCAAGTGAAAAAGGCAAAAAAGGAAAAGATTGAAAAACCGGAGAGCAAGAAATCGGCGATGTCCGTGTTCAAGAGCGCCTTCTCGCTCAACTTTTCCAAGACAACATGGTTCATGCTGCTGATAGCGCTCGCGTTTTTCATCTTTGTCCTCTATGTGATGACGAAGCCAATCCCGCCGCCAATCAACACTTCGTACATGGGCCCGCTCGTGCCTGTAACCGGCCTCAAGCTCGCCCCAGGGGAAAAATATGTTTATGAGCTTTTCGACCAGTCGCTCGGAAAGGTTAGGCTGAACAGCACGGTTAAGGAAAGGGCCCAGGGATGCATAGTCGTGGAAGCCGATTCCAACGGGGTAACGGTGCCGTTTTGCCTCGACGAACTGACCGGCGAGCCGAAGGTCCAGCAGGGCCCTGACCAGCAGGCCCCGGGCCAACAGGCAGGAATCGTGCCCCAGTTCACCCAGCCCTGGATGCTGGCGCTAACTGAAAACTGGACGTGGGGGAACGGCATGAACACCACTGTCGAGTGGATGGGTTCGGTCGAGTCAATCGAATCGAGCTCAACCTATCGCGTTGCTGCCATAGGTAAAGTCAAAGGAAGAATGGCGTTCAAGGTGATAATCGACTCAACTGTTAGGCGGGTAAGCAATGGGAAGGGATTCCCTGCAGAGAACTGGACGCAGGTTGTCTGGGTGGATTCCGAGAAGAGGGTCCTTCTTTATGCCGGCTTGCTGAATGGGCACATCGAGCTTGTCGAGGCGCCTTTCAAGGTCGAGCCTTATGCCGAGCCCGCATAATCCCTAGCAAAACCAGCTGGGCCGAGGCTCTTCAATCCTATGCCCTTGGCATACCCGACCGCCTCTTCGAATTCTTCCCTGCGTATTCCCTTTCTGAGATCTCCGCTCGCCTTGTGTTTCGGGCTGTACTGGCCCATTATGTTCACGCGAACCCTTGGCCCAAGGTTCTCCCTTATCCAGCTAAGAACCGGCTTCGAGCAGCACTCCACATGCCCGGGGAGGACAAGATGGCGGATGAGGAGTTCAGAGCCCTTCTGGGCGAGAAGATGGTTCCTGGAAACTACCGAAAAATAGTTGCTGGCCCCCGAGAGCTCTTTTGCGCACTTATCGTTCCCGTACTTGAAGTCAGCCAGGTAAACATCAACGATTCCATCAAGGAGACTCATTGTTTCCTCGCTCATATACATGTTCGAGTTCCAGATTATCGGAAGCTTGGCTTCGAGCAGAAGAAGGGAGCCAATGATATTATGGAGATGGGGAGTCGGCTCGCCCCCAACGAGATTCACGTTCGCAATCCCGTTCCTCATCCCAGTTATCCAACTGGCAATCATCTCAGGAGTCCACTTATAGCCCCCTTTCGGGTCCTGGCTTATCTCCCAATTCTGGCAGAACGAGCAGCTGAAGTTGCAGCCCGAGAAGAATATCGTCCCAGAAGGGACAAGCTCGGGCTCCTCCCCCAAATGGACGAATGCAGATGAGACGAACGAATCCTTCCCAACCCCGCAAGTTCCGGTCTTCTTCGCCCTGTTCACTTTGCACCTGTGCTCGCAGAAGACGCAGGATTCAGTGAGCTTTCCAGAGATATAAGACTTTAGGGCGAGAAGAGAGATTCCACCGGGGCCCTTTACCCAGCCGGACATCGCTTTCGAATGTTTCTTCCAAGCGTCGGTCAGGCCTCGGGGCCTCTCAGCCAGTTTTTTTTTAGTTAGCATAAACTTGGGCTCTTCCTTCCCTTCCAATACCGAGAAATATCTCTTAAGGGGCGAGCCATTTTTTTGCACTCACATCGACCTCAGTCTTTTCACCCTTTCCTCTATCGGCGGATGTGTCGAGAACAGCCCAGAAAGGAGATTGCCCTTGAATGGGTTCGATATGTAAAGCGGCGCAGTCGCGTCTGTGGCATGCTCTACCTTGCGGCTGTCCTTCGCAATTTTCTCCAATGCGCTCGCAAGCCCCTCTGGATATCTGGTGAGAAGGGCACCGCTTGCATCAGCAAGGTATTCCCTGTTTCTTGATATCGCGAGCCTTACGAGCTGGGCGAAAATCGGGGCGAGGATTGCGAAGAAGATTGCAATGAGCACGATTGCCGCCCCGCCGCCCCCGCTTCTCCTCCCCCCTCCGCCGCCAATGCCCGGCCTCAGCCCTATCCTGAACATGAAGTCGCTCAAGAGAGCTACAAACCCAACCATCACGACGGCGAAAGTCGCGAGCCTTATGTCGTAATTCTTGATGTGGGCCATCTCATGCCCTACCACGCCCTCGAGCTCATACCTGCCCATTGTTTTCAGAAGGCCGGTCGTGACGGCGATTGCGGAGTGCTCCGGGTCCCTGCCTGTCGCGAAGGCATTAGGGGCGGGGTCGTCAATCACGTAGATTTTGGGCAAGGGGATTCCTGCTGCAATCGAGAGCCCCTCAACCGTATTTACGAGGTGGGGGAACTCGCCCTTCTCAGCAGGCCTTGCCCCGGAAATCGCAAGCACCATCTTGTCGGAATAATAGTAGCTGACGAAAGTCGAGCCGATAGCGACAAGCATCAGGATAGGGAAAAGAGCGAACCCCAACGTCTCGGTACCGTAAAAGAACCCGAGCGCCTCTGCGAAGACGAAGCATACGACTAGGACAAAGAGAACGAAAAATGCGGTGATGGCGAGCGATTTCCGCTTGTTCCATTTTATTTCATCGTAGAGAAGGGCCATATATAGCGCCTCGGATTCCCAAGCTCGCCAACTCGCTATCCCGGCATTAACTAGAACTCTACCTTGACCGGGCCCTTCGCAGCCTCCTCTATCTCGAAGTATTCCCTCGCCTTGAACCCAAGCATCGAGGCGATGATATTCGAGGGGAAATACTGCACCTTGTTGTTGAACGCCATCACATTGTCGTTGTAGAACTGGCGAGCATAGGCAATCTTGCTCTCTGTCCCAGAGAGTTCTTCCTGGAGCATCTTGAAGTTCTCATTGGCTTTAAGCTCAGGATAATTCTCGGCAACGGCGAACAGCGACTTCAGGGCGCCAGTGAGCATGTTGTTGGCAGCCGCCTTGTCCTTGACATTCCCGCTGTCAATAGCAGTGGCCATCTGTGCCCTGGCTTTGGTGACGTTCTCGAACGTCTCCTTCTCGTGCTTGGCATATCCCTTGACCGTGTTCACCAGGTTCGGGATGAGGTCGTATCTCCGCCTCAGCTGGACGTCAATCTGCGACCAGGCGTTGTTCACCTGGTTGCTGAGCGTGACGAAGCCATTGTAAGTGAATATGACGTAAATCGCGATAAGCCCAACGACCCCAAACAGTGCCAAAAACATAATCTCGATTATCCCCATCCCCCCACCTCGCTTATTTTTTGACCGCTAAAGGAATCACTCCCTTGTCGAACTCAAGAAAAGCGATGTCCACCGAATTTATCATACCGCCGACTATCTCGACGAACGGCGGCGCTCCCAACGATAGCTGAAGCGCCCTAGCCCCGATTATCCTTGCCTTTTCAAACCGATTCAACTGCATAAAAATCCCTCGCACTCCCCTATAATTCCATCAACAGGTTTCTTATTCCTTTCCCCGGGAGGACTTCTCCATGGGCCCGTTATTTTACCAGCACCTCGAGGACTTTTAAGAGCTGCGGCCTCTTCAGGAGCACCTTCTTGACAACAGGCACGAAGTTGCTGTTCAGCAGCTTCTCGATGTCCTCGTCTCCGACAGAACCGATGATTGCGTTCAAGTCGTCATCATTAAGCTTCTCGAGCACTTTTCTCAGCATGAGCCGCTTCAGGAGCTTCTTTTCCCGTTTTTCCCTCCAGGCGCTCTCGTATTCAGAAAGGCTTTTCGCATCCGTCTTCCCGGCAATTGCGCATTTCGCAGCGACCCTGCCTGCCATCATGCCCGCGTCCATCGCGAGGCAGATGCCACCACCATGAATCGGATCGACCTGATGCGCAGCAGTCCCTGCAACCATGAACCCATCGAGCACAAGGCCCTTCATGGGCGCCCCCACCGGGATCACCCCGGCCTTAATGGCGACAGGTTGCGCTTTCTTGAACCTTTCGAGTTTAAGGAACCTATCCAGGTATTCGATAGCGTGGCTTCCTTTCTCCGCCCCGCCTATCCCGACCCCGACGTTCGCGACATCCTTCCCTTTTGGAAAGACCCAGACATACCCTCTCGGGGCATATTCTCTTGAAAAATAAATCTCGATGAGGTCTTCGCAATCGACATTCACCATCTCATATTCGACCCCGAAGTCCGAGTCATACAGGCTCGCTGTCGAGTTTATTCCTGCCATCCTCGCGACAGTCGATTCGCCGCCGTCAGCAGCAATCAGGACTTTTGAGTAGAACTCCTCCTTTCGCCCATCTGCTTCAACTACTACCCCGGTAACTTTCCCCCCGTCTTTCTTTACCTCGACAACTTCACTCTTGACCATTATTTTCGCACCAGCCCTGCCGGCCTCCAGAGCGAGGTCCTTGTCGAATACCTTCCTGTCAACAACGACCCCCTTTGTTTCAGCCGTCCTAACTCTAATAGTGTCTTTAAGGTTCGGGGCGACTATGAGCGAGCCGTTTATGTGGGCGCTTATCGCCTTGTCACTGACCTTCATCCCGAATTCATTCATCCAGTGGCTCCCAATCCCCTCCCCGCATCGGACAGGCGCGCCAATCTCCTTCCTCCTCTCGAGGATTAGCACGCTTGCGCCAGCCTTCGCCGCTTCCCTGGCAGCCATGCTCCCTGCCGGGCCAGCCCCGACAACAATTACATCGTATTTTTCCATAAACATCACGCCTTTTTCAGTGTCGTGATTGCCTTCATCGGGCAGGCCTTCTCGCATATCCCGCACGAGGTGCATTTCTCATCGCAAACTATGACCGTCTCCTTCAGGCGCAGCGCATCGACTGGGCAGACCGCGACGCAGGCGCCGCAATAGGCGCACTTGCTTTTGTTCACGTCAATCATGAGACACTACCCCCACTAACCTTAACCCTAATTTATGGAAAAAAACAATATAAAGGATTGCTCAACGCGTTCGGCTCTCCATGGCCCCTTTGTGCATCTTGCTTGCCGCCTCGTCAATCCTCTCGAGCGCAATCCTCGTAGCGACTTCCCGAAGGCTCCTCCCTGGCTCCTCGAGGACTTTTCTCGCGGTCCTCTTCATGGAATTAGCCACAATCTCATTCATGTCGACGACATTCCCCCCAATGTGCTCGACGTGAGAGCTCAAGCCCGCTCCCCCGCAAGCGAGTATGTCCGGGAGAACCGTGACCCCGCGGGCCACCATTGTCGCCTCATCGTTCTTCTCCACAACTCCAAGGGCCCCTTCGAGCAGGATTCTCGGCTTAATCTCATTCGCGAGATTCTGGTTTATCACTCCCGGGCTCGTTATTATCATCAGGTCCGCCGGTTCAGCGAGAGCCTGCACCACTGTTCCCGGGCTCCCCCTCGGGAAGGCATCAACCCTCCCGCCGGAATTTACGAGGTTAGCAAGGGAATCGATGTCGAGCCCTTCCCCGTTCATCGTCGCCCCGTCCGCTTCCCCGGCTGCCACCACCTTAATCAAGTTTCTCGAGAGGACCCTCGCTGCGAAAAGCCCGTCCCTCCCCAACCCGAATATCGAGACTTTCGGGTTGTCGATTTTCATGAATCGCAAAGCCTCTAGCGCGCAGTGCGCAATCCCCAGCCCGATTCCCCCGTTTTCAAAGGGAATCCCCTTCAATTTCGAGGGCTTTCCTGCTGCGCCCCGGACATCCCCGCAGGCATACGCATAATTCTCCATCTCAGCCTCGCCGACCCCGAACCCAGGGCAGGCGATGAACGAATTGTTCGCAAGGGGGGCAACTGCCGAAGCGAATTCACCAATATCCAACGCCATCTTTTCTCCCTTCGCGAGGCAGGCGCATCCTCCCCCGAAAGGGACCCCGTGGAGCGAGTTCATCAGCGTATAGAGCCTTGCGAGCTCGAAGCTGTGCTCTATCGTTATTTTCGGGAGAACGTAAAATCCTCCGAGCCCTGGGCCGAGAGCCGTGTTATCAACAACGAGGAGGCCCAGGCTGCCGGTCGAAGGGTTGTAAGCCTGCAACAGCTTCTCCGGGCCGTACTTGTCCATGGAATAGGATTCGAGCCCCTGGTTAAAAAGCTATCCGGAGAAATACCCACATGCTCGAATACGTGCTCGCGTTCCTCGGGCTTTATTCAGTTGTGTTCTATTCCCTTCTCTACCTCACGCAA
The DNA here is from genome assembly GCA_021813385.1 of Microcaldota archaeon. Lineage (GTDB taxonomy): Archaea > Micrarchaeota > Micrarchaeia > Burarchaeales > JAKAKT01 > JAKAKT01. The sequence goes on along the minus strand of JAKAKT010000095.1, from coordinate 20,265 downwards.
TCCGAAAAAGTCAGGGCCGACCCAGAAGCAAAAAATTTTTTGAGCATAAGCGTGATAATCCCAGCTTACAATGAGGAGAAAAGCATCGGGAAGACAATCGAGTCGGTGCTCGCCCTCAATTACCCGAAAAAATTGCTCGAGGTGATTGTGGTAAATGATGGCTCTAAGGATAAGACCGCCGAGGTAGCCAAGGGCCACAATATCAAGCTAATCGACAAGAAAAACACCGGGAAGGCCAACTCAATCAACGTAGCGCTCAAGGAAGCAAAAGGCGAGCTCGTGGCGATAATGGATGCGGACTCATACGTGTCAAAAGGGACGCTATTGAAAATGGTGGGATACTTCGCTGATTCTGAAGTTGCATCAGTGACTGCTGCGATGAAAGTGTGGGAACCGAAAACGCTGGTCCAGAGGATGCAGAGGGGAGAGTACATCATAAACACATTCCTGAAGAAACTCCAGAGCTTTGTTGACGGCATATCAGTTACCCCCGGCCCGTTTTCAATCTACAGGCGCTCAGTCCTTCTCGAGCTCGGCGGATTTGATGAGAGCACGCTCACAGAAGACCAGGAAATCGCCCTTCGAATCCAGGCAAAAAACCTTCGGATTGAGAACTCAATAAACGCCGAGGTCTTCACGGACACCCCTTCCAGTTTTAGGTCCCTTTTCAAGCAGAGGAGGCGCTGGTACCTTGGCTCGCTTTCGAATCTCTGGAAGCACAAATACCTGTTTTCCCCAAAATACGGGGATTTCGGGATGTTCGTGCTTCCGCTCGCCCTTTCACTACTGCTCCTGACGCTTCTCTCATTCCTCCTCCATCTGCCCAGCCTTGATTTTTCCCTCAGATTCGAGCCAGCATCGCTGCGGTTCTACTACCTGGAATTTACCTCAACCACTTTCCTTTTCGTATTCGTGATGCTCGTGAACATGGCTGTTTTCTACTATGCGATGAGGGACACGCGGGAATACGGGGTTTTCGGAGGCTTTTTATTCCTCTTTGCGATATCATTCCTATTGACCTTCGTCTGGATTGCGGTAATCGCGGAATTGGCCTTCAATTCAGCCGCCGGCCTTAAGCCCGCCTGGAGGGGGGATTGAAAAATGGATAGAAAAATCAGCCCGCTTCACATAGTCGCCCTCGCGGTAACCTCGCTGATTTTCATAGTCGGCCTCCTGGTGGGCTGGCAGATGGGCTACACCGCCGAATCGCAGATGAAGTCCAATCTCGAGCAATTGAGGAGCGAGAGCTACATGCTCGAGGTGCTTTCGCTGATGAGAGGCAGGGGGGAGATGGGGTGCCCGGTCCTCGGGAAGCAGTTCATCGAATTTTCCCAGAAGACCGTCGAGTATGGAAACAACCTGGACTATCTGGAGAAGAAGCTCGGGAAGCTCGACCCACAGGTGATGTCTCTCAAGTCAGACTACTCGCTCATGCAGATGCGGAATTATCTTCTGCTAAAGGACATGGACGAGAGCTGCGGAACCAAGCACACAGCCATTCTTTATTTCTACACGAATGAAAACTACTCCCCGAACACGGACCAGGGAATCGCCCTCGGCGATGCGCTCGCAGGGCTACCGGAAATCCGCGACAAGACCCTCATCTACCACTTTGACGTGAACGTGAAGAACCCGGTCGTGGATGCGCTAAAGGACCAGTACGGGATTGCGACACTTCCAACAATGATAATTAACGGGAAGAAATACGAAGGGTTCATGGACGCTGGAAAATGCAGGGAGATATTGGGCCAGGAGAGTGGTTGAATGGGTGTTTCTTTCTGGAGCGACGAAGTTTCGAAAAAGATTGAAGCGACAAACAGGGACGCAAGCACATTATGGAAAATCTCGAATCTGCTATGCAAAATATCCATTTTCTCAGTCATCTTTGGTTTCTTGCTGCTAATATTCGCAGCAACAGCTGTTTTCTTTTTCGATAAAAGCGATACGACCGATACAACTGAGACAATCGTGAATGTAATCCCCATCACCGCTTTTCTGTTGTTCATACTGGGCGGGTTCGCGTTTGCCTTCTACACATTGGTCGTTGCCATCATCGCCTTTTACCTGAAAAACTACGGGTGGGCAACAGTGACTTTGTTTATAGGAATAACAGCACCATACTACAAATACCTCAAGGGAAAAGAGATACGGGGAGAGCGGAAAGGCTTGGTGATTGCAAAATGGAGTCTTAGTTCTAGGTGGGACGGGAGTTGAGTGTTCCGGCTATAGCCAATCGAGCCCCTAACCGAGCCAGTCGTAAATATTTTTTCGGTGCCCGATTTTGAGCACCAAAAGCTCCTTCTTCTCGTCATCAATCTTGATAATCGCCCGATAGTCCCCGACTCGGAGCCGGTATAAATCAGTTCCCGAAAGCTTTCTCATGTAGTCGTATGGCGTAATGTTTATTCTTGAGAGGAGAGCAACGAATCTCGACGCAAGCTCCCGATTCAGCTTGGACAATTCCCTCGCCGCGTTCTTAGACAGGGTGACTTTATACATGAATCCCAGCCTTCTTCTTGAACTCTTCGAGGGAGACAACCTCCCCCCGCGCGCATTGGGCGAGGGATTCGGCAATGTCCTTTTTTGTCTTCTCGTTTATCGTTAAGTGGTCCTCAATCAAGTCCGAGAGCAATTCCTCGTAGGTCTCGCCGTTGACAATCTTCAGCGCGTCAAGCCGTTTCTTCAGGCCCGTCGATATTTTTATCGTGGTATACATAAGTATACCTAAGTATAATCGAGTATAAAAAGCTTCTCTTCTACTTGAACAGGTCTTCAATCCCGTCCTCGTCATCGACTTCCTCAAGGGTCGAGCCAACAACCGGGGAGTCTTCGGCTTTCCTCCCGCCGGCGCAGTTCTTGCAGACTTTCCCGTTGTAGTCATAGCAGACAGGGCAGACCTTCGCCCCGCACAGGGGACAGGTGAATTTCACCATCAGCTTCCAGCAGATGTCGCACATCCCGGCAACTTCCATATGAACACCGAAAAACTAGGGAAAGAAGTAGTATTTAAGCAGTGGTTCTGCCCGGGTTTCTATTGTGGAAGTGAACTCCTCTTCCTATTGCCGGCCTGCCGAGCATCGACTGCTCGATTGCCCTGACTGCCCGCCTGGACATGAAATCCGCAGTGCCAAGATGGTCGGCATTCAGACCGCCGCCCCCGCTTGCCTTTTGTGTTTGCCCAGTTCTAACCAAGGCTTTTATCGTCTCTGGAACACTATCCGATTCCAAAGCCATCTGCCCGATGGTTTTGGCGCAAAACGGGTGCGATACAGGAAGCATGATTCCGGACTTTGCTTCTCCGAGCGCAAGAAATCCGATTATCGCGATTCCGACAGCAGGTTCGTGTATTCTTGAGTAGCTTTTCAAAATGTTTACGAAGTACGTCTCCACATCCGGCTGCGTGTCGCCTGCTATCGCCCTCGCAAGAAATATCTCGTTTCTGGGGAAAGGCCGATCATCTTCTTGAATTCCATTCATAACAGGTAGTTTCAGGTAAGATGCTTCCTGAAGAACTCCGAGGCCCGAATAATCGCCTCGGGCAGCAAGCGCAACTGCAGCGCTGATTCTCGCCCTTACGAAGTTCTGGGAATTTGGCCCAATGACAACTTGCAAGAAGTGCTTGACTTCCGCCTCTCTGTCTCCTGCATTCACGCTCACAAAAAAATCAGTAATTGATTCGAGAACCCTGGTGCTACCGTCTTTTGGCGAAATGTTGTCGAGTATATGGTCAATCACAGTTCGAATGCTCGCTTCGTCAACTTCTCCCTTCCCAGTTCTTCCTTTCAATTCAAGAAGACAGCTTGAAAAGCTGCTCAGCGGGTCGGCGCCGCGATTGAGGCTCTGGTAACCTGGCCTTCCTATCAAAACTCCTTTCACGAGTTCTTCGTTTGGCCTGTTTGCGTAATTCTCCCGCTCGCGTTGTCCGCCCCAAGGGGTAAAACCGACATAAGTTTCTTTTAGGAAATCGACAGCAGCATTCCTATAAGCTGAACGTTCATCCATGCACTCACCTCTAGAATTAGTATTAATTATATGCGAAAACTGGTTTTTAACAGTTTCGGGGTTCACTCGACCACAATCCCCGCAACCTTAACCCGCTCGAGTTCGATTCGTACCGGCTCGAGTCCTCACTCAACTTCAATATCCGCAACCTTAACCCGCTCGAGTTCGATTCCTCAATCGACTTCAATCTCGACAATTTTTACCTCATTCGCGTTCGTCTCGATGTCAGGCGAGCCGCACTTCGGGCAGCGAACCGGGGAGAATTGGGAAGAGGCCTCATTCTTGCAGGCCCCGCACTTAAGGTAAGGCTTCATCTGCTTCACCTCGAGCTTCGCTCCCCCGGCAGCCGTGCTCTCGGAAAGCATGAAAAACAGCTCCCGGAATTCTTCGAGGTCCGTCACATTCGAGCCGACCTCAATCTTCATCCTTTTCACTTTCTTCCCTTTCGCAGCCTCGAGCACTGCCGAAAGGGCGGCTTTGACATACGGCATCTCGTGCATAGGTAAAAATTAGGATTGGGAATTTATAACCTATCCCCTTTTCACCCAGGGCGGCGCATCCTTGAAATCCAAGTCCTCGTCGGACTTCCCTTCCCCCTCGATAATCCCGTCACTAGGCTGCCCCGCATTCTCGCCAGTTTTGGATTCCCCGTTTCCGCCTTCCAAATCCTTCTTCGCTGTTTCGGCCATCGAGGGTTTCTGTTCCTCAGAGGGTTTTGGCTCCTCGGGGGGCTTTTGCACCGCGGGTTTGTTCCTGCACTCAGCACACCTCGCGAAGAGCTTCGGGTCCATTTTCTTTACCTCAATCATGTATCTCTTCTGCGTGACTGCGACGGTGTCCTTCCCGCAGACCTCGCATTTCGCCATCTCGAAGACCCTGCCGGCATAAAGCTCCTTGTCCTCCCTTGCCTCCTCGCACCTGTCAGTGAATATGACTGCGTCCACCGGGCAGACATCAGCGCACCTTCCGCAGAATATGCAGTGGGGAAGCCAGTACTTCAGCGATTTCCTGTCGAACTTTATGCACTTGGCCGGGCAGGCGACAGCACAAGCCCCGCACGCGATGCATTTTTCGGAAATCTCAATCATGCCCCTGTACCTCTCGGTGACAGGAACCTTCCTCTTCGGGTATGGGACAGTGTAGGGCGCGCGGAAGAGATTCCGCAGGACGTCCCCGAGCATTTTTGGAACCAGGTTCATCATCACACCGCCTTAGGGACTAGAAGCGCAATCGCCATCTGGATTAGGGCGAGCGCAAGCACTCCCTTCAGATAAAACCCCGATACGTGCTGTATCTTGAACCGGGCTGAGACAGCCTCGACAACAGCCGAGACAACTACAGCAATGAACGCGAAACCGAGCTGGAGGACGAGCATTCCGGGTGCACCAATGTCAGGAATCGGGAGGAACAGCGCCGCAAAAAGCATCGGCAGCGCATAGAACCTGAATGACTCGGCAATCTTGTAAGCAGCAAGCAGCCTTCCGGAATATTCCGTATACACTCCCTCGACAATCTCAGTCTCAGCCTCGCTGACGTGGAAAGGCGCCCTCCCGAGCTCCCCGAGCATGCAGAGGAAGTAAGCGAGCGCTCCGACCAGCAGGAGATACGTGTTGTTCTGGGCAATTGCGCCTATCGAGAAGCTCTTGGCGATGAATGCTGCTGAAAGGACGGCAATTGAGAGTGGGAGCTTGAGGGATATGAGCAATGTAATCTCCCTGGAGGCGCCAACTGCGGAGAATGGCGAGCCCGATGCAGAGGCCCCGACGATGATTCCGATGCTCGCGAGCACGAACACGTAAAGTAGCACTATGACGTCCCCTGTAAATCCCCAGAACGTAATCCCTGCAACCGGCACTAGGAGCACTGCAGTAACCATCGCAGCCAAGGCGACGAACGGCGCAATCACGAAAACGGGCTTCACCGAACTCCTCGGGATTATCGTCTCCTTCGAAAGCAGTTTGAGAATGTCATAAAGCGGCTGGAAAACCGGCGGGCCGATTCTGTGCTGGAACCTCGCGACCAGTTTCCTCTGAATCCCTTGGAACAGGATTCCAACTAGGAAAGAGAGGAGCACCAAGAGGACACTGATTCCTGCGAATTCATAAATTTGCATTTTATTCCATCTCCCTTTTTCAACATCCCATTCCGCTCAATTCCAATCTCGCATTGCCGCTCAACTCCCTTCCCAATTCCACCAAGTTAACCCGCATTCCAGTCCATCCTCGCAATCCCAATCATTTCTTCATCATCCTCAATTCCTTGAACGAGACATACCTGCTCGTCCCCCGCTCGTCAATGAACGAGACCCGGTCCATGCACCCTATGCATGGGTCGATGCTCGCGATGATTATCGGGATGTCGGCAATCTGCTCCTCCTTGAACATTGCCTGCGTCGGCGGGATGTTGGCAATGGTCGGAGTCCTAATCTTATACCTGGTCGGCTTGTTGCTCCCCCCTGTCCTCATGTAATGGAAGTCCTCGCCCCTCGGGGCCTCGGTCCTGCTCACTGCCTCGCCTTTCGGTATCTTCCAATCGTCATTCTTGTAAGGCCCGGCAGGCATCTGCCTGAGAGCCTGCTCGATTATCTTCACGGACTCCTTGAGCTCCAGAATCCGTACAGCAGTCCTCCCCAGGACATCGCCGCCGTCCCAAAGTATCACGTCGAAGTCCAATTCCCCGTAAGCAAAATACGGGTCGTCCCTCCGGACATCGATATCAACCCCCGAAGCCCTGGCAGTGGGACCGACTGCGCAGAGTTTTCTTGCCTCGTCTTTCGTGAGCACCCCGACCCCGGCCACCCTTCTCTCGATTATCGGGTCCTTCAGGAACACTTTCTCAAGGTAATCGATGCGCTTGTAAAGCTCGGTGAGCCTTCCAACGAGGTGCCCAACATGCCCGGACTCAATCGGGTACCGCACCCCGCCGACACGGTTTATCCCGTGATTCACCCTGTTGCCCGTAACCTCCTCAAGCGAGTCCATTATGAGCTCCCTCGCCTTCCAGGCGTACATGAAGAGGGACTTGTGGCCAATCTCTTCGCCAGCGATTCCCGCCCAGAGCAAGTGGCTGTGGATTCTCTCCATTTCTGCGATTACAGTCCTAATGTATTGCGCCCTCGGTGGAACTTCGACATTGCCGATTTTCTCAGCGTTCTGGACGTAGCAGCAGCTGTGGGTGTAGGAGCAGATGCCGCAGATGTGCTCGGCAAGGTAATTGCACTGGTTGAAATCCTTGGACTCCATCAGTTTCTCAATCCCGCGGTGGTTGTACCCAAGCCTGAAATCAACCCCAATCACCCTCTCCCCATCAACAGTGAACGTGAAGTGCAGCGGCTCCTCGAGCGCCGGGTGGATGGGCCCGATAGGAATCTTCATCCCTTCCTTTGTTTTCGCTTCAGTTACCATGCACCACACCAACAGCCCTTGTTGCCCATCCCGCTCCAGCCGCCATACCCTGCGCCAAACCCGGGCACTCGGGTGCAAACAGCCCGTTTCGCTTCAATTGCCATGCCAACAACTCGCTCATCGCCCTTTTCATCAAACACACTGCCCCAAATCCTGGGCGCTCGAGCGCCCCGTTGCTTTTGTTTGGATTGCCTAACTTACGCCCCAGGTGTTTGTGGTTTCGAATCTGTTTTCCTCAGGGGCGGCGGTCCCCTGTAATCATCTGCAATAAACGTGTTTACCGGTCTCGGGTGGTTGCGCACTTCGACCCCGAGCATTTCGACAATCTCGCGCTCCATTAGCACAGCGCCCGGGATAAGGCCGGTTATCGTTTCGATGCTCGGAGCCTTCCTGTCAAGGGGGACCCTGAGTGTGAGGAACCTTCCGGGAAGCTCGAAATGATAAAGCATTTCTATCCTTTCCCCCGTATCAGAGCCGGTTATCGCAGAGAGCCGTGCCTCTCCTGCCAAGAGCTCCCCGATTTTCCCATTCAGCTCGTCAGCACCTGCTAACTCGAACTCAACGGGCTTTCGGCTTCCTTTCTTCTTTTCGCTTTTCATCTCACAACCCCGCCTTTCCCTTCGCATCTCCTATTTCTGTGCTCCGTACCTCAATTTTTTCCCGGCTTTCTCAGTTCCCGCAGCGAGCTTTCCCGCTGCCTTCAGCACCCCGAGAACAATCGCCTCAGGCCTCGGCGGGCACCCCGTCACGTAAATGTCAACTGGGAGCACCTTGTCGACTCCCCCGATGATGCTGTAAGCGCCATCGAATATCCCGGAGGTCGAGCCGCAGACTCCCACGCAAACAACTGCTTTCGGGTTCGGCACCTGTTCGTAGATGTTCTTCACCCGCTTCTCCATCTGCCTCGTCACGGGCCCTGTCACAAGCAATATGTCAGCGAGCTTCGGGGAGCCCACCAGCTTGACGCCGACCCTCTCCGCGTCGTATCTCGGGGTCAGCGCGGCTATTATCTCGATGTCGCAGCCGTTGCAAGAGCCGGTGTTCAGGTGATAGACCCACGGCGATTTCGCAAGGAACCTTCTCATATGGCCTTTACCCCCAATAGATACATCGCTATGAACACGAGCGAAGAGAGCGCCGCGAACACGAGCAGCCACGCAACATACTCGTTTATTATGTTGGAATGGAACCGCTCATTTCCCCCGAAAATCCTCGATAGCGTCTTCTCGAAGCCGAAGAAGAAATCGTTTGGCGGAGTAGTGTATTCAAAGGACTCGCCGCACAGGAAAGCATCCGCTTCCCTTTCCGTTTTCTTCCTTCTCAACAGCAAATAAGCGATGAGCAGAGCTAGAATGAACAGGGAACTCCACACCAGTGCATCCCAATACCCGATATCCCTCATCATAATATCAACCGAACATCCCGGCAAGCACAGAGCTTATGTAAGCTCCTGGGTTCATAAGCGCTTTCGCAGCCGGCTCTATTGCATACTGGAGCGCGATGTCAGGGAAAAGACCGAGCAAAATGCAGAGCAGCGCGAGGAGCATCATCGGCCCTGTCATCGTCGCAGGAACTTCCTTCACAACATTGTTCCCTTTCCCTAGGAATACTGCATGGAACACTTTCAGGAAAGATGCGAGGGTGAGCGCGCTCACGAGAAGCGCGATGGCGGTCAGAAGAGGATTGACCTGGAATGTCGCGTTGTAGATAATCCACTTGCTCGCAAAGCCGTTGAAAGGCGGCACCCCGCTGATTGAGAGCGCGCCAACAGCATATGCCAGAGCTGTCAGGGGCATGTATTTCGCAAGCCCGCCCATCTTGTTCACATCGGTCTCGCCGGTCCTCCAAATCACCGCGCCTGCTGCGAGGAACAGCATCCCCTTGTAGAGCACGTGGTTGAGCACGTGGAAAAGACTGCCGGTCATCCCGAGCATCGTTCCAAGGCCGGCAGCGAGAATCATATACCCGAGCTGGCTTATCGCGTGGTACGAGAGCATCCTCTTGAAATCAGACTGCACCATCGCCATGAGCACTCCCCCGAGCATCGTGACAACCCCGATGAGGATGAGGAGCCAGCTCGTCCCGACGAATCCGAAAACCACCGAGAGAATCCTGAGCAATGCATACAGGCCTGTGCCGTATTTCATCCCTATGAGGAGCATGCTCGCGCCGTGCGGGGCTGAGCTGTAAGCTTCAGGCATCCAGGTGTGGAGCGGGAAGAACGAGGTCTTCACCCCGATTCCGATGAATATGAGGACGAGGGCGACTAATGATGCGGGCTCAAGGCCAAGCGCCCCGAGCTTATAAGCGATGTGCGCGATGTTGAGGGTCCCAGTCACGCTGTAAAGGATTATTATCCCGACGAGCAGGAACGTGGTCGCAAGCGAGGCGAGCACGAGGAAATTGAAAGAGGCGTTGAGCGACCTCTCATTCCCGTTATAGGCGACAAGCCCAACGCAAACGAAGTTGAATAGCTCGAGGAACACGAACAGGTTGAACAGGTCCCCTGTAAAAACAACCCCGAGGCTTCCGGCGCAGGCCAGGAACACCAGGGAATAATAACGGGTGGCGTGGGCATCGCCGATTTCCTCCTTTGAATACATGATGCAAAGCACCGAGAACAACCCTATGAGAATCCCGAATAGCCACGCGACTGGGTCGAGCACGAGCCCAATGCCCATCAAGGTCCCCACAACCGGCACCCAGTTCCCGAGCCAATAAGGCGTATACCCGGCTTGGGCGTCAGAATAGAGGGATGCAATTAGCACGAACGAGAGCAGGCTCATCAGGAGCGCAAACGGCCAGCGCGCATTCCTGTTTATCCTGCCGACTACCGGAGTAACGAAAGCTGCGAAAAGATAAAGCCCAATTGGTATTATCGGCGGTATCATTCTTTCACTTCCCGAAATGGCGCGACTCAATCAGCATTACCGGCGCGTTCATGTTTTCACTTCTCAATCCCCTTTATGCTCAAGGTCCCCCTGTTTTTATAGAGCCCGATTGCGAGCGAGAGCGCAAGGGCCGTTACAGACGCCCCGATTACGATTGAGGTCAAGGTGAGGGCCTGCGGTATCGGGTCAACAAGGCAGCTGAAGCTCTTCCCGGATTCGAGTATCGGCGCAGTGCATGAATCCACGTATCCTCTCGTGATTATGAACATGTTCACCCCGCTGTCAATCACGCTGAGGGCTATGATTATTTTTAGCATGTTCTTTTTCACGAGCACTCCCATTATGCCTGCCCCGATGAGGGCCGCGCACAATACGAACAGCAGGTTAGACATATTATCAACTCGCCTTCTCCACGGTTGTCCTAGCCGCTTCTCCTTCAGCCTCGTCCTTCCAGAGAAGGGCGAGGAACATCACCGCGATAGTCCCTATCCCGGCAGCCACCTTGGTCCCAATCGCGTAGTTCAGGACAGGCATGAACCCAGCGCTCCACATGTCGAACAGGCTCCCGAGCGGGAACACTCCCTTGTTCTGGAGGAAGTACCCGCCTGCGAGAAGCCCGATGAAGCCCACGGAAACATAAACGATGGAGCCCAGATTCTCGGCAAGCCCCATGCGTGCCTCCTTGAAAACCTCCTCTGAGCTCTTCCCATAGCCGAGGAGCACGAGAATGAATCCTGTCGCGATGACCACCCCGCCCTGGAATCCTCCTCCCGGAGTCAGGTGCCCGTTGGCGACAATGTAAATGCCATACACAGTGATGAAGAGCACAAGGACGCGTGCCGCAGTTCGGACTATAACGCTCATCATAAAACTACCTACACCATATCTTTAACCCAAGGCGGTTTTTGGGTTTCAGGAGCCTTCTGGGCCGGCCTGAACTGGCTCAGGATTGGCTCGACTTTCGCCGGCACGTTCGGGTGGGCTGGCGCAGGGGCCGCTTCCCCGCCCTTTCTTCCCGCCAGCAGGACTACCACGCCCATAACAGCTGCGAACAGGAGCGTCGCCTCTCCGAGCGTGTCATAGCCCCTTATGTCGAGCACCACAGAGCAGACGATGTTCGCCGCCCCGGCAGCCGGCACTGCGGTCTTTAGCACGAGGTCAGCGGAATCGAGCCTCGGGCTCCCGAAAACTGGTGAGAGCCAGAGCCCGAAAGCAAGCAGCAAGGCTACGAAAACGCATGCTGCTGCCCCGACCTTTATTATGGTTTCAGTTTTCACTTCTTCGCCCCAATCATTCGCCTTCTCGTTCGCTCATTCCGATTCTCACTTCTCGTTCCTTTCAGTCTTTGAAATCGTCACGACCAGTATGAGCGGGACTATCCCAGCGCCTACTGCAGCCTCGGCCATCGCGACATCGGGCGCGTGCAATATGAGGAAATACGCGGTCGCCCCGAGGCCGGAAACCGCGAGCGCTATCGCCGAAGCAAGCATGTCCTTTGACCAGAGCGCATAGAGCGAGCCCCCGAGCACCAGGAGCCCTGAAATAATCGCTAATAGCTCAATCATTCCTTTCCCCCAGCTGGTCCTTTACCAGGTTGTCTGGTTTCAATCCTTTCCTGAACATCGCCCTTGCCATCGCATGCGAGCCAACGGCCCCGCCCACCCAGGTTACCACGAGCAGTATGAGCGCTGATTTCACATAACCGAGCTCCCCCGTTTCATATGAGTAGAGCCCGACAGGCAGCAGTATGAACAAGGTTCCAAGAGTAACAAGTATCGTGCTCGCGTGGAACCTGCTCATGAAGTCCGGAAGCCTCAATACCCCGAGCACGCTAATCATGCAAAGCGCAGTCCCGAGCAAAAGCGATGCAGTTGAAATCTCATATATCATAGTTTCCCACTCTCAAGCACCTTCGCTATCGCGACTGTCCCGATGAATCCAAGCGCGGCGACAACTATCGCGACATCTAGGTAAATTGACCTCCCGAAATCGACAGAGAGCAGGGCGAGAGCGTTCGCAATGAGCACTCCCATCGCATCAGTCGCAAGCACCCTGTCAGCTATGGTCGGGCCTTTGAATACCCGATAGCATAGCGCCCCGCTTAGGCCTATAAGCACAATCGCCACTGCCTCGAATATCCCAACCATCCCCATGGCCCCAAGCACCAGTCAAGCAATCCCGAAACAATTCCCGGATATCCCGACCACCGCCACACCGTGTCAATTTTTACTCAAGAACCCTTTTCAAATTCTTCTCGAAATTCCCAACAATTTCCCCTTTCGCAGGCTCAGTCTCAAGCGAGCTTGCGATTATCCAGTGAACAAAAAGAAACCCGTCCATCGCATCAATCGTCAATGTCCCGGGAGTCAATGTTATAGAGTTCGAAACACCTGCAGTCACGAATTCCGAGCCAGTCCTCAAGGGCAACCTAAGCACAGCAGGCTTGAGCTCAGGGTGGGGGGTGAGAATCACCTTAATCATGAAGAGGTTTGCCTTCACGAGTGCTATGGCAAAATCAACAGAATAAACTGCGAACCAGACAAGCCTGAGCGGGGAGAGGTGTTTTAGCTCGAGCTCCCTTAATAGGAACCGGGAAGAGATTGCAGCAGCGATGAGCGCCACAGGGACCCCTGTAATGAGGGCCTGGAGCCCTAAGCTGAGATTGAAGAACAGCCATAAAATATAAGCGAGAATCAAAGAGGCGGCAAACCCGATTTTCATATCACCACTGTCATGTTACTGGTCGAAAATACTATTCTTAAGGGTGTTTATTAATCCTACCCTCGTTCTCTGCGTGAAAACGAGTAACCGGCGTCCCCAAGCATTTTAGCGGCCTTGTGTCCTGGGCCCAGTTTCCAATCCGCCACTATGAACTCGGCCCCAAGGAAAAGAGCGAGCCATCCAGCGGGTAAAAGTAGGAGACCGATGATGTCGAATCCTTCTGAATAGACCTTATTGCGTGCGACAAGAAGGGCCCCCCCCAGAATAACAAATGCGGTTCCCTGGAACCTGTTAACCCACCTCTCCCGGCTAATTTTCGCTTCAAATTGCTTGAAATGTTCGGCGAACCTTGCCTTAGCGCTCCCGAGCTCTTTTTTTCCTGCTTTTTTCTTCAACCTGATGTCAACTTCCTTGAATTCCCCAGCCTCCTCGGCTTTCTTCATGAGCTCGAGGGCAAAACTGCTCGAGAGGTCCCTCCCGGAGTAGGGGCGGTCGTCGAACATTGAAAAAGCGCCAGAAAGATTCTCAAGGCTTAGCCTTACCGTTGCTTTCTCAAGGGCCATAAATGAGTATGTAGGAGTATTAAATATAAAAGCCTCAATTATTTTGGTGGTAACATGTTCGGTTTGTTCAAGCCTCCGGGCAAAATCGAGATTCAGACGGACAAGTTGAGCTATTCCTACGGAGAGACGATAAAGGCGAAAGTGAACCTCACTATGAACGAGATGAAAAAAGCCAAAGGACTTCGCCTCGAGTTCTATGCGACGAGGCAAGTTCCCTACCAGCGCACTGAGAAAGACGCTAAAGGAGTTACAAGAACCGTAACCGACCATAAGACCGAGACTGTGCATTCGTTTAGTGCGGACCTCGATTCAGAGCATGACTATTCCGGCTCGAAGGAATACAACGTCGAGCTCAAGATACCTGCGCAGGGGCAGATAAAGATGCCGGACGGAATTCTTGGCCAGATGGCGGGTCTTGCAATCGCTGCGGGTCAGCTCTCGGGAAACCTGCCCAAGCAGACGCACTGGTACATAAAAGCTTCTCTCGACATTCCGATGGGAGCGGATTGCACCAAGCAAATTGAGGTCCAGGTCGCCTGAGGAGAAATGCTCAGAGGTTGTAGCTCTCCCCGTTCTTAGGGATGATTACCTCGAACCTCTTGAGGGCGGCAGCAAGCTCGCCCTGCTTCTTGTCTTCCCCGTGAACAAGGAATATCCTCTTAAGCCCTTTGACCGAGCTTGCGAATTGCAAAAGGCCCTGGTGGTCGCTGTGCGCTGAAAACGAGACATTCTCGACCTTCAGCCTCACATCCACCTCTTCCCCGTCAATCTCAATCGTTCTCGCGCCATCAAGCAGGCTCCTCCCGATTGTCCCCTCAGCCTGGTACCCTACGAGCATGAGAAGGCTGTTATGGTCCCCTGCAACTTCACTCAGATAGCGGAGAATCGGCCCGCCAGTAAGCATCCCGGAAGTCGAGACGATGATTGCCGGCTCCTCGAACACCTCGCTCTTGTGCTTCGTCCTCGGAGATTTGAAAAGAGTGCTGGCGAACGGGTCCTCGTCGCTTGCGAGAATCCTCATCTGGATCTCTTTTCTTGCATAAATTACATTCTGCCTGTAAATCCTGTTCGCCTTGAGAATCATCCCGTCGACATAAATCGGTGCTTTCGGAATCGCTCCAGAGCGCATATAACTCTCCAGGGTTAGCAGGATTTCCTGGCTCCTGCCGACTGCAAATGCAGGTATTAACACGAACCCGCCCTTGTGCAGCGTTCTTGTGACGCTCTTCGCAAGCTCAGCGGATGCAATCTTTATTGAGGGAATAACGTCCCCCCTTGCCCCATACGTGCTCTCCATAACGAGCGTGTGCGCATGGATTCCCTGCTCAGCAGGGTCGAGCAACCGGGTGCCCCGGTTATTCACATCCCCGGTGAAAAGTATGCTTTTCTTTCCCTGGACCCTAATCATCGAACTGCCAAGAATGTGGCCTGCGGGGTGGAGGGAGAAGTTCAGATTGCCCAATTTGGTCCCCTGCCCGTATTCGAGGATGTGCGAATGGTTGAGCACGCTCTCGATGTCCTTGAGCGAGAAGTAGGATTTCCTGTGCCTCCTCATGTGGAGAATCCGGTGGTAGTCGGCGAGCAGGAGCTGGGTCATGTCCCTGGTCGGCTTCGTGGAATAAATCCTGGCTTTTCCCCCCTCGTGGAAAAAGTGCGGGAGAAAGCCGACATGGTCGAGGTGCGTGTGGGTTATCCCGATGTGCTTAATCCTATGAATGTCCTCGTGAGACAGGAGCGGGTATTCCTCTTCCTTCCCAATCTTGACCCCGCAGTCGATTAGTAAGTGGTCGCCCCCGCTCTCGATGAGCGAGCAGCTCCTCCCGACTTCCCTGCAGCCTCCGAAAAAAGTAAGTTTCATGGTTTCACAGTTATGATATGAGTAGATATCCTTATAATCCTAAAATGAGCAACGTTAACCGGTGGTCCGCAATGAGACGAATCTTTCCCTTGGTCCTTTTGCTCGTTTTCGTTTTGATGGTTCCGGTTTTTGCTGCTGAGGCATTGCCAGTTGAACCTAGCGTTGCGTTGTCTACAAATGAACACAAAATTTACGCGATGCCACCACATCCGGATTTGGAGCAAAAAATTCAAGAAGGAAAAATCGAAAGTCCGTACTTCATTAAATACAATAAAGAGTTACGACAAATGGAAGTTGACCAACCAGTCAAAATATTAGATGTCTCCAAACTGCCTTTCTCAAAAAATGCGCAATCTCTCGAGTCAAATGAAGCAACATCAACTTCCACTCGCACATATCGAATACTCACTGTGCTCATTGATTTTTCAGACAAAACCGCTAGCACTCCGGCTTCCTTTTTTGATCCACTTGTTTATAACTCAACTGGCGTTTCTGTGAGAAGCTATTATCTTGAGAACTCATACGGCATCTTGGACATCGTGACCGTGAATCTTCCTTCCTCCCTTGGTTGGCAACGAGCACCACAAAATTATTCCTGGTATGTAAATAATAAAAATGGATTTGGCAGTTACCCTCAAAACTCTAAAAAACTGACAGAAGACATAGTGGATGCCATAGACCCAGTGGTAAATTTCGCCGATTATGATAATGATGGCGATGGTGACGTAGATTCATTGATATTGGTCCATGCTGGCCCAGGAGCAGAATTCACTGGAAACTCAAACGATATGTGGTCGCACTCATGGTATATCTCTCCTCGCTTAAAAGACGGTAAGTACATCCGTAATTATATTGTTGTGCCAGAGTACGAAAAAAAATTGGGAAATATGCATATTGGCGCATTTGCCCACGAACTCGGTCACGCTTTTGGTCTTCTAGATTTATATGATACGGACTATAGTTCAAAAGGAATAGGTAAATGGAGCTTGATGTCATATGGTTGTTGGAATGGCCTAGACAACGTTGGTTCTTCCCCGGCGCACCTAGATGCCTGGAGTAAGGAACAGGCGGGGTTTCTGACTCCGGAACTAAAAACAGGCACGGTTCTTATCCCCAACGCAGAAATGTCTAGCGCCGGCGTTTTCAAGGTATTGACGAATATTAGCTGCGAAGAATACTTCCTTGTCGAAAACCGCCAGAAGATTGGTTTCGATTCTTATCTCCCTGGCGACGGTCTTTTAATTTGGCATATTGATGAAAGTGAGTTTTTTTATGGTAATACCCATGAATGGTACCCAGGACACACGAGCAATGGCAACTACCTGGTTGCGCTTGAACAAGCTGACGGACTTTGGGAGATGGAAAAGAACATCTCCTTTGGAAACAGCGGCGATCCTTACCCTGGATCGACACTGAACCACAACTTCAATCTCGTCACCACTCCGGATTCAAAGGGCTATTCAGGAGCTGATACATTAGTCAGAATCAATGGCATTTCTGATTCTGGATACGAAATGACTGCAAATATCTCTTGTCCATCTGTCTGTCTCCCGCCGCCATTCTGCAATGACGGCTATTGCAACGGCAATGAAAACTATACGACGTGTCCAATTGACTGTCCTCCGCCTGTCATCTGCGGCCAATACGGTTGCCAACTAGGCGAAAATTGCTCAAACTGCCCCCAGGATTGCGATGTTTGCCCCTATTGTGGCGACCACATATGTCAATTCCGTGAATCACTTGAGGACTGCTCTTCTTGTCCGGCTGACTGCGGAACTTGCCCTGCGTGCACGCTGACTGCAAACGTTACTACCCGGGTAGGACCTTTCACGAACAATCTCAGCCTCACCGCCACAAACGCTAACGAGTGCCAAATCGGCTGTTGTGACCCTCCTTGGTGTCTCACCCCAGGTTATTGGTTTGCGTTCACCTGGAATTGCAGCTATCCCGCTGTTTCCGAAAACACGGTTTTTCAAGCTTCGGGATACTGTAGAAACACAACGACGAACTGGTACACCAATTGTTATCTGAACATAACAGCCTTGCCTCCGCCTCGTTGCGGCGACGGCTCTTGCAACGGCGCTGAAACCTGCCCCTCCTGCATAACCGACTGCTGCCCTGCTGTCTGCGGCCAATATGGTTGCCAGCTGGGAGAAACCTGCTCCACCTGCCCGCAGGACTGCGGGACATGCACCTGCAGGGTGAGGGACTACTGCGCAGACGTGAACACAGTCGGCCACATATCCGCAGACTGCAAATCAACCACGTACTCCTGTGGAACTATGAAGTGCTGCGGCGGGAAATGCTACAAGGGCAGTTGCCCGACAGGCAATCCCGATGCCCTGCCAGGGCCGCTCAACCAAGTCCAGGGCCCGCCCCTTGACGGGAAAGAAAGCTTCCTGCTCGGAATAGTCAGTTTAGTCCTTCTCGCGGGAGTGGTATTCTACTCATTCATACGGATAGAAACAGACCTCTAGTGAATCGCCGCGTAATAGACCTGCCCGAGCGCAATCCCGCCGTCCCCGCAGGGAACGAGCGAGTTTCGGTGAACGCGAATCCCTTTCTTCTTCAGATAGTTTTCGATAGTGTCTGGGATATACCGGTTATACATTACTCCACCACTCAAGCATACGTCCTTTATGTCCTCTTTCTCGCAGGCTTCCTCGGCCATCCGTGCAAAGCCAAGGGCGATGTAATCATGAACCATCCTCGCACCCTTTCTCTTGTTCTTCTCCTTAAGCATCTTTAGGAAAAATTCTGAGAGCTGAAGAATCTGGAAGTCGCCCCCGCCCTCTATTTTCGGCTTTGGGTTTGTCGGGGTCGGGGAGGCGATGGCTTCAAGCCTCATAGCTGGCTCCCCTTCGTATGTCCTTTCTTCGCATCCCCCGAAGAGATAAGCTGCAGCGTCAAGCGCCCTTCCGCACGAGCTCGTCACAGTGCAGTTTATCCTCCTCTCATACTGCCTTCCCAATATGGAAACCGGCATCCCGAGCTTCTTGAACGCCTTTTCCGTATCCTCCGCATCCAGCAGCTTCCGTAGAATCGCATAAAGCAACCTGTAGGGGAACCGCGCCCCGGTGTCTCCCCCAATGAGTTCGAAGTTCTCAAGTCTCCCCAGCCTCGTTCCATTCGAATGAAGAAGCTCGCCCCCCCATGCGGTCCCATCAGACCCATAGCCAAATCCGTCAAGAATAATCCCAATCCCCTCGCCAAGCCCGTGCTCGGCCATGACTGAGTAGAGGTGAGCCAGGTGGTGCTGGACCATCACGTGCGGGACTTCCCCCCCTTCGGCGAATCTGGTCGTGAAGAAGTCCGGGTGCAAATCAGACGCCATAATCTCCGGCTTGCACTTGAGCCAGCCCACGGTTCTCGTGAAGTTGTCCTTGAAATTCAGGAACGCATCATAGTTCTTCACGTCCCCGAGGAACTGGGACACGTATGCCCTCCCGCCTTTCGCAATGCAGAAATTAACATTAATCTCAGCGCCCACCCCGGCGATGCACCGCTTGGTCTTGATGGGAATAGAGCCAGGCGCCATCCCCCGCGAGTAGCGGATTATCGAAGGTCTTCCCCCCACGAACTTGACAACCGAATCATCGCAATTCGAGACAATCTCCCGGTCGTGAAGAAGAGCGTAATCAGCAATCCCCCGCAGCTTTGAGAGTGCGATGTCATTCTTAGTGATTATTGGCTCGTCCCCCAAATTCCCGCTCGTCATCACAAGAAACTTGAGGCCCGAGTGCTTGAAGAGCAGATGGTGAATCGGCGCATAAGGGAGCATAACCCCGAGGCTGTCGAGCTCAGGTGCAATCCCCTCGAGCTTCTTTTTTGCCTTGAGAAGAAGAATGGGCCTTCTCGCGGAAATGAGCTCCCTCTCCTCATCCCCTGAAATCTTGGCTATCTCTTTCGCCGCCTTTAAGTCGCGCGCCATCACTGCGAACGGCTTGTTCCCTCTCTCCTTCGCCCCTCTCAGCTTCGCAACAATGTTCGGCCTTCTCGCATCGCAAGCCAGGTGGAAGCCGCCAATCCCCCTGACCGCAACAATCGAGCCTTTCTTAAGCTCTTTTCCGGCGTTCTCAACAGGATTCGAAATCAGTTTTCCCTCGAAAGTCTGCAAAACATATCTAGGTCCGCACTTGTTGCACGAGACAGGCTGGGCGTGGAACCTCCTGTCGTTCGGGTTCCCGTATTCCGCCCTGCACTCAGGGCACATCTCGAAAACGCTCATGCTCGTGTTCGCCCTGTCATAGGGCGAGTCCTTGACAACAGTGAAACGGGGGCCGCAGTCGGTGCAGTTGATGAACGGGTGCAGGTAGCGCCTGTCCTTCTTGTCGTTCATCTCCGAGAGACAGGCACCACAAACGCAAATGTCTGGCGAAACCTCCGGGACATCAGTAGATGAGCGCGAGACTATTATCCGGAATCCTTTCGGGGCCTTCGAAGCGGTCTTCCTGACCTGGACATCATCAATTCTTGCAAGCGGAGGGGGGGAATCCCTAATCCTATTCACCAGTTCGGCGAGCTGCTTCTCGCTGCAGTGGGCGCTTATCCGCACTCCGAGGCCAATGTTCTGGACAGTGCCGCGAATCCCGAGCGCGTTCGCTGTCCTGTAGATGAATGGGCGGAAGCCGACTCCCTGGACCACGCCGTGGACCTCAATCTCATAGGCCATGGGGTCAATATCTCGCCTGGGGAATATAAAGGTTTAAGGTAAAAGCGAAGATTTCGTAGCAGGTAAATGAACACTGAAAATATCAACCATTAAATCCCTTCTCCTACAAATTCCCCTCATGTGCCTCGCCTACCCGGGAAAAGTGGTCTCTATT
>JAKAKT010000011.1 GCA_021813385.1 Microcaldota archaeon | reverse complement strand
TTTCTTTCTCATGGTTCGGCGGCATCAGCTCTTTGTCTTCCGGGAATGAGAACCTCCTTAATTTGAGCGACATATCCTAGTTATGGCTTTTAGTCCAAATAAATGCTACGGTAGGCCAGCATAACGCATCCGTCCGTCAAATCTTAATTCCGAAAAACATCAGGATGAGAATCGTTCCCAATCCTGCGAGCCCGAAAAGGGCGACGATGATTATTGTCGGCAGGGTTATCGGGATGTTTATCCCAACAAAGCTGAGCAGGAATATCGCAGCAAGTCCTAGTACGGAGTTGATGATTAACCTGAACGCGAGCTTGAGCGCCTTTTTCAGGGCGAATAGAATCAGCACAAAAAATAGCAGAAGCACGAGCCCCCCGAACAGGAGAACCAAATCCGTCCCCGGGTCCATAACCAATAAACACAACACTAATTTATAAGGGGCTGCCCAAATATGGTTCGATGAAAGAGATTTGGGTCGCGAGCAGGGCTCTTGCGAAAAAGCTTTCGCTCCACAACACCGATGAGAAGGGGAAATGGACCGAGGTTTCAATCAAGGGTGCCCGCGACCTCGCAAAGCTCCGGGAGGCGAAAAGAGCCGGGGCGGAACGGGCTTTTTTCTCCTGCCCGAACTGGGCAACTGCACCCCAGAAGGAGCTTCTCGTTCTCTCAAAAAAGCTCAAGCTCATAGCGAAAGTGAAAAATCTCGAGCAGGCGAAAGAAGCCGAGGATTCAGTAGGCAAGGTCATCTCGGGGTTCCTCCTCTTTCCGGCGACAACTCCTGAAGTGGAGAGGCTGAAGCGCTATCTCGCAGGCGAAGGGGCAGTCTTCCTTGAAACAGCGGAGATAGTGGATATAAGAAAGACGGACCACGGGGAGCGGAGTTGCATCGACACGTGCGAGATAATGAGTCCGGACGAGGGGATGCTCGTGGGCTCGGATTCCAATGGGTTTGTTTTGGTCCAAGCCGAAACTTCCACCGAGGACTCGCGGGCAGAGCCCCGCCCGTTCAGGGTGAACGCCGGAGCGGTCTCGCTTTACCTGCTCCTCGAGAACAACAAGACCGAGTTCCTTGCGGAGATTCAGGCGGGCAACGATGTGCTCATAGTGGACAGGCACGGGAGAGTGAGGAAAGCTGTTGTCGGCAGGAACAAGATAGAGCGGAGGCCGCTTGCGATTGTCGAGGCGAAGCACAACAACAGGACCGTTACCGCGCTGCTCCAGGACTCCGAGAATGTTTGCGTGATGGCCCCAACTGGGAGCAAGCCTGTCCCGAAGCTCAGGAAAGGCGACAAGATACTCGTCCACTTCAGGGGGAAGCTCGCAGCCGAGAAAGAACCGACTGAAAAATAAGGATTTGGCCCAGCCAAAAAAAGAGGCACAGTTGCTTATGTTAATCAAAAACTGCCGAATTGTGGGGCATGAGGGGATAACCCGGGGGGGCATTCTCTTTTCTGAAGGAAAAATCAGGAAAATCGGGAAAGTTGAAACTTCTCTTGACGCGAAAGGGCTTCTCCTGTTTCCCGGCCTCATTGACCCGCACGTTCACCTGAGAGACCCTGGCTCGCCCCACAAGGAGGATTTTTTCACAGGAACTTGCGCTGCGCTGGCAGGGGGCTTCACGACAGTAATGGACATGCCGGAGTACTCGAGCCCACCCACAATCACCCAAAAGGCCTTGAGGGAAAAAGAAGAGCTCGCCTCGAGGAAAGCGGTCTGTGACTTCCACATTAGGATGGGCGCCTCGGGCAACAATTTCGAAGAAATAAGAAAAGCCTCCCCTACCTCGCTCAAGTTCTTCACAGCTGAGACGAACAGCCCGCTCACAATCACCGACTACTCCGTCATCTCCCGGCACTTCTCGGAATTCCCCCGTGCAAAGCCAATCTGCGTCCATGCCGAGGACCAGGGGGTAATCGATACCCTTTCCAAAAAATACTCCGATTACCCGAGGATTCGAGGCCCGCTCGCATCCGCCTTCGCCCTCGCGAAAATTCTCGCGCTCCAAAAAGAAACCAACAGGCGAGTGCACATATGCCACATTTCGACAGGGCTCGAGCTCGAGCTTCTCAAGGATGCGGGCAAGGGAGTGACCTGGGAAACCACGCCCCACCATCTTTTCATGGACACTCGCGATTATTCGCGCCTCGGGGCATTCGCGAAAACCAACCCTCCGCTCAGGAGCCCGCAGGACAGGGCAGCGCTTTGGAAAAACCTCGACAGGCTCGAAATGATTGGGACAGACCACGCCCCCCACACAAAAGAGGAAAAGGAATCAGGCTCGCCTCCCTCGGGAATCCCTGGCCTCGAGACGGCTTTCCCGCTTCTTCTCGATGCGTGCCTCAAAGGAAAGATGAGAATCAGCAGGCTATCCGAACTCTGTTCCAGAAATCCGGCAAAGGCATTCAACTTAAAAAGCAAGGGCGAGCTCGCGTTGGGCTTTGATGCTGATTTTGTCCTCGTAAATCCAAACGAGACAACGACCATTCGGGGCGATTCACTTTTCACCAAGTGCAAGTGGTCTCCTTTCGAGGGAAGGAAATTGAAGGGAAGGATAAAGAGAGTCTTCCTAAGGGGAACTGAAGTTTACCGGGACGGGGAGGGAATTCTCGCGAAACCCGGGTATGGAAAGAGAGTGATTTGAGGGTTCTGCCCGCCCGAGCCTCCTCGCAACTCCGCCTACGGTCCAATAAAACTCCGTGTTCCTTGCGTAAAACAGGGTCGCCTTCAAATCTTGTCCCCACGACACCCACCAGTCATTAAGCATGAGCTTGTAAGAGGTCACGACAGCGAACCCTCCCCCAAGAGCCCCCTGGACAGTTTCCAAGGCGCATTGGACCTTGCCGTAGCCGCAGACGAGAAGGGTGCCTACATTCTCGGCGGCCATGGCTTCCCGCAGCTCCTCGTTCAAAAGCGCATCGCGCGTGCTCTTCACGAATATCCTCGGGTTAGGCCCGGCTGCCTTAACTATATCCGAATCTATCTCATCGCTATCAAATCCGACCAGAAAAACCGGCATCCGTTTCCCTTTGGCAACTCGAACGACCTCGCATATCCCCCTCGCGACCCGGTCTCTCGATTTCAGCGAGCGAAAAATCTCGCCGTGGGTCTTGTCGGATTCCATCATGTCGACTACGAGAACCCCGACTTTTCCTCTGTTCGGCTGCGCTCGCGTCCTTTGGGCTAGCATATAAACAGTATATTATGGCAAAACCGGTTATTAAACGTTCGCCTTTTGATGTGTAAGGGACTATTCCGGCGAATACTTCCCATACCGGTAAGCTCCGCTTTCAACCATGCTCCTGAAATTGACCGGGTCCACTTCCAGGGAAACTTCGAGCCCGAGCTCGAACCTCTCTTTTGGCGAGAGCGTTCCTCTCACTGTCGGTGTGTAGAAAAAACCGGTGAGCTCCGGGTCGGAATAGTCCGTCCGCCCCCGGTATGTTGCAATCGGCGCAAGGTGGAACAGCGTGTAGCGGGCCTTCGTACCGCCGTTTCCGCTGCCCGTCACAATACTTTTTATTCTCGCATACTCCTCCTTGGTCCTGTCGAATGTCCCCCTAGTTGCATTCTCGAAAATTATGACTCCGAAAGCAATCTCAGGTATCCCGGAACTGCAAAGATATCGGATTACTTCATCCTGCACTGCCAATTCCCTTAGTTTTTTCTGGCCTTCCCTTTTCTCAAAGGTCTCGATTGGGAAATAGAGCCTGTAAGCTCCGACAATCTCGCCCCTCTCATTCCTAGCCCTATAAAACAGCGCTCGGATTAGCTCCTCGTCCAACCGACCATTCTCGTCCGCGAGAAGCCCGACCTCCAACCCATTCGGGAATTCCCAGGCGAATCCCATCCCCCCAAGCATCCCGAACAGCGAAATCACCTTGTCCCTCGCCCCCTCATTAGTTCCCACAACCTTGCCCCCAGAGTACTTCCTCACCCCGAGAAGGAGATTGTCGTCAATGATGTTCAGGGTCCTGATTCCGCTGTCTTTGTAGTGCCTAGCCATGAGCTCAGCAATCTGCAAATCAATCATTTCGTGCCTGGTCCCGGCTGTCTCGCAATACCCGCAATCCCTAAAACAGCCCCGAGTGAAATAAACAAATGCTATCGGAGTCGGGACGCCTTCCGGCACAGGGCCATCGTGGCTATCGACATAGCGGCTTAAGTTAGGAAGCAGGTCAAATGCAGGCTTCGCCAGTTCCCCAAACGGTATCCTATAATCAACAATCCTCTTCCCCCTGGGCGACTTTAGCTCTTCAGGCTTTACGTCCCCGGTCAACACGATGTCGGCCCCGTTTTGCAGATAATACTCCGGCCTCGCCCTAACATCCGCTCCCCCGACAGCTATCAGGACCCCGGGCTTCAATCTCTTTGCAAAACCCATGAACTCGACTATAACCCCCGATTCATAAGTGAAGTGGGAAGACAACCCCAAGACATCGGAGGAGCGTATTGCTGCTTCAGCTTGCTCGAAAGAGGCACCCACCCGCATTACATCGACGCGGTGCCCTTCCCACCGGACAGTCTTGAAGTGCTTTTCCTCCAGGGGCGCAATTGCTCGAAGGTCCGTTATCCCAACCCGAATCTCCCGTTCTCCTCCAACGCCCCCCCTTATCGCACCCGCTACCCGGGGAAGGCTCGATGGCATTATGTTCGGGTAAGCATTCCCGAGCCGCATGGGCCCGTTTATCCCGAGTCTTTTATTCCTGTAGTCAACTAGCTCCAGTCGAATCGTTGGCAAGTGGACCAAGTTGACGTTCATCGATTACTCCTCCAAGAAATAGTCTATTTTTATCTCACTTGAATCTTATAAACCTTATAGAAGTCACTTCTTCCTGGCCAGAACGTAAATCGAGTCGTGCAGGTGCTTCCCGGGCCTCGGGTAATCCTTATCGCGGTCCGGGTCGAGCGGCTGATTTTCCCGGTTAGATTTTTACCTGCGCCTTCTTCCCGTTTTGCTTCTTGAGCCTCCTGTAAACCAGGTAAGCAATTACTACGACAACAGCCAATCCGACAATAACGAGGATGCCCGAGCCGCCCCCTCCACCGCCGTTCATCGCCAGGGCAGCGATATCCGGCGCAACCACCTGGAGATAAGAGGTCTCGACAATCTCCTTCTCGTTGTTGTACGCGTCCATGAATTTCATCCGGACAGTTATCGGGTACTTCCCCGGCTGGACATCCTTGCTGACGAGGACCGAGTAGCTCACCTGGCTATAATCGTCAGTTTTCAGGTTCCCTATGTATGCCGTGGGCGTATTATCCAGGATTGTCAGTGTTTCGCTCTCAACAGTCACCCTTAGGGATTTGATTTCGGTTGTGCCGGCATTCGAGACCTGGACTCCGAGCGAGTACTTGCCCCCCGGAGTTACAGGAGAGGGGGTAGTCGATGTAATCACATACAGCTTGGGCTCGCCGACAACCTCTACCCCGAGGTTCTTTGATACGGACGTCTGGACATCACCTTGCTTATTCAGGTAATCTATGGAGAGCGAGAGCGGATAATAGCCAGGAACTGCCCCGGAGCTTATCCCCACGTCATAAGTTATGCTGGCGCTTTCCCCAGGTTTTATGTCCCCGAAGAGCCTCTGCGAGGCGCCAAGCGGGATGAAGCTTGAGGATGCCGAAGATAAGGTGCATTTTACTGATTTCGCCATTAACGAGCCGTCGTTCCTGACAGTTATCGTCATCTTCACTTTTTCCCCTGGTGCAGGTGTCGAGTCAGTAGTCGTTACCACCGAGAAATCGACGCTCCCCTTGACAGCCTGGACAGTGCCGAGAGTCGCAGAAGTCTGCTGTATCGTACCGAGGTCATCCTGGTAACTAATTGAAATAGGGATTGCGTAAAGGCCGGCAGGCATCGAGAGGTTCGTAAGAATTGGGATAGTCACGTTCGCTTCCTCGTTGTTGCCTAAGCTGCTGATAACCATCTTTGAGCTGTCCTTGGCAATGAAATACGGCGAGCTTACACTCATTACGATGGTCGAAGCCCTGCCCCCGGTGTTCTTTATCTGGGCCCTCATTTCGAAGTCATCCCCAATGCCGACTGTCGCCGGGCTCGAAGTTATCTGGAATATCGTCTGTTTCGAAACGGTGACCGGAATCTGGACTGTCTTGTAGCCCGTGCCTCCAGATACGGTGTTCTCATTCCAGTACGCGTTAATCATGATGTTGTAGACCCCAGACTCGACGTTAGGAGAAACCCTGAACTGAACGCTGCCCTGCGTTGTTCCTGAGGCGCCAAGAGTCCCGACAGCAATCTTGTCCGAGAGGAACTCGAACCCGTTGCCGCTAGGATAGAGCGTCAGGCCCGTTATGCTCGCAGTCCCGGTGTTCGTTATCGTGAAAGACACCGAGCCCGTATTCCCTGGCCTGGGCGTTGAAGGCGAGACTGAAGCCGAACCGAACTGCACATCAGCAAAAGTCAATGCAGAGAACAGAAATACTAATGCGAAAAGCATCACAATCTTCTTCACTGAACCACCTCAGAACCAGGAGCAAGCTCCGGTAAACAGCATTATGGAGAGGAAGGTTTATCAAGATTTACGTAGAATGAATATCACTACTCGTTTTATTGGGAGGCGGTTGTGTGGAATACGTGGCCGAAGTCGTCATAGAGTCGAAGCCTGCTGCGAAGGACCCAGAAGGCGCGACCATAATGCGCGACCTTATGGTGAAGAAAGGCTTCGATATGGTTTCCGAGGTAAGGACAGCGAAACTCTTGAGAGTAAAGCTCGTCGCAAAGAGCGAGCCCGAGGCAATATCTCTCCTCGACAAGATGTGCAATGAGCTACGGCTCGCGAACCCCGTCGCCCAGAACTACAGGATAAACATCCTGAAGAAATAGGTGCGGCGATGATTGCGGTTATCAGGTTCCCCGGCTCGAATTGCGACCTCGATGCAGTGCACGCCTTGGGCGAAGTTGTCGGAGTCCCAGTCGAGCTTGTCTGGCACGAGAATTTCAAGCCCTCAAGATACGGGGGCGTTATCCTCCCGGGAGGCTTCAGTTATGGGGACCACTTAAGAGGGGGCGTAATAGCAGCGTTTTCTCCTGCAATGGAAGGGGTGAAGGAGATGGCGGAGCAGGGGAAGCCCGTCTTGGGCATTTGCAACGGCTTCCAGACTCTCCTTGAAGCCGAGCTCCTGCCTGGAGCGCTCCTGAAGAATGAGGACCTCTATTTCAAGTGCAAGTGGGTTAATCTCAAGGTCGAGAGCACCGAGAGCTTTTTCACGAAACGGATGAAAGCAGGCTCAGTATTCAGGATTCCGATTGCCCACGGGGAGGGCAGGTATTTTATTTCAGACGATGGATACCGCGAGCTTGAGAAGAACAAGCAAATCGTTTTCAGGTATGTCGATGATTCTGGCCGCCCGGCAGAGCAGTCAAACCCGAACGGTTCCTTCTACAATATAGCAGGTATACGGAACAAGGGAGGGAACGTGCTCGGCATGATGCCGCATCCGGAACGGGCATCCGAAGCGATTCTCGGGGGCGAGGGCGGAAAGCCGATTCTCGAGGCCTTTAAGTCTCAAGGTCTTTAAGGTGTAAAGATGGCTAGAAAGAAGAAAGCTCAGGAAGCAGGTCCCAAAGCATTAAACGTAGACCTCACCAAGGACGAGCAGTTGAAAGTCCGCGAGCTTCTTGGGCGGGAGCCGAACGAAGTTGAGTGGGGCATGATAGACATAATGTGGAGCGAGCACTGCTCATACAAGTCGAGCAGGCCGTCGCTAAAGCTCCTGCCGACAGCAGGCGAAAGGGTCCTCCTGGGCCCAGGATTTGATTCCGGAATAGTCGATATCGGAAAAGGATGGGGGGTCGCTTTCAAGATTGAGACGCACAACCACCCTTCAGCAATCGACCCGTATGGGGGCTCTGCGACAGGCATAGGCGGGATAGTCCGCGACATCCTCGCAGTCGGCGCCTTCCCGGTCTGCTTCCTCGACTCGCTTCATTTCGGCTCGCTCGAAAGCCCGCACTCCCAGTGGCTTTTCAGGTATGTGGTGAAGGGAGTCGGCGATTATGGGAACTGCATAGGCGTCCCAACGACAGCAGGGGAAATCCAGTTCGATGAGTCATTCGAGCGGAATTGCCTGGTGAATGTTGCGTGCGCAGGCTTCGTCAAGCACGATGAGATAGTGAAGGGGGATGCGAAGGATGTCGGCGATATCTTGATTCTGGTCGGAGGTTCGACAGGCAGGGATGGCGTCCACGGGGTCACTTTCGCCTCGCGGAACCTCGATGAGGCGAGTGAGGAGGACAGGCCTGCTGTGCAAATCCCGGACCCGTTCACGAAAAAACTCATAATAGACGCCTGCTCTGAAGCATACGGCGCAAAGCTCGTGAAGGCCATGAAGGACCTCGGAGGAGGAGGGCTCACTTGCGCAAGCTCGGAGATGGCCCACAAGGGCAAGAAGGGGGCCCGAATCGACATCTCGAAAGTGATGGTCAGGGAGAAGGGAATGAGCCCCTATGACATGCTTCTTTCAGAGTCGCAAGAGAGAATGCTGTTTTCAACTGACAAGGCCCGCCTGAACAGCCTTCTCGCAATATTCAAGAAGTATTCGCTTCCTCACGCCGTCATTGGAGAAATCACAGGGGACCGCAACCTTACCGTGGTGAACGGGAAAGAGCAAATCGTCTGTCTTCCCACCCACATTCTCGCTGAAGTCCCTGTTGTCGAAAGGGCTAAGAAAGAGCCGAAGAGGGAGAAGGAACACGCGAGCGTCCCGGAGCCGAAGGGAATCGAGCCGCTGCTCCTCAAGATGCTCTCTTCAGAAAATATTTGCAGCAGGCGCTGGGTCTATCAGCAGTATGACCACGAAGTCGGGGACCGGAGTGCCATTAAGGCGGGGAACGGGGATGCGTCAGTGATGCTCGCCCCGAACGGGGGCGCAGTTGCATTCACCTCCGATTCGAACTCAACCCATTGCCACGTTGACCCGTATGAGGGCTCGGTTGGAGTAATAGCTGAGGCGCTCAGGAACATCACCGCTTCAGGCGCAAGAGCCATAAGCATAGTGGATAACCTCTCATTCGGCAACCCGGAAAAACCTGAAGTCTTCTGGTCGTTTCACGAGTCAGTCAGGGGAATTGCCGACGCAGCGAAGGCATTCGAAACGCCATGTGTTGGCGGGAATGTGAGCTTCTACAATGAGGATGACGTGACTAAACTGGCGATAAAGCCAGCACCAGTCATAGTGATGCTCGGGATGATGGAGGATAGGGGGGATATGCGGACCCCTGCATTGGCTGAGGGCGACTCAATAGTGGTTCTGGGTCTCACAAAGCCAGAAATGGGCGGAAGCGAATACCACCGGGTTGTCCACAGGACTCTAGCAGGGGAAGTGCCGAAAGTCGATTTGAAGCTCGAGAAGAAGACAGCGGATTTTGTCCTGTCCAATCTCGATAAAATATCCGCCCTCCACGACTGCTCGAAAGGAGGGCTCCTAGTCGCCCTTGCAGAGATGTGCATCTCAGGAAAAATCGGGGCGGAAACCGACAGCTCGAAAGTCCTCTCGAAATGCAAGCGATTTGACGAGCTCGCATTTTCGGAAAGCCATGGGAGGTACATCATCGGAACGAAGGAGCCCGAGAGGCTGGTTGCTGAAGCAAAGAAGAAAGGGATAGACGCCGCGGTCATCGGAAAGGCAAGTGGGGGAAAATTTGTTTTTGGTTCATACTCCTGGGGATTGGAAGATCTCTTTGATTCTTGGGAATTTTCGATGTGGAAAGTGATGGGTGGAAAGCCATGAGCGAGACAACCGAGGGCCCAAAGCACTCGTGCGGGTTTTTCGGCATCTATTCTTTTTCAGAAAAGCCAGTAAGCATCAGGATATACAACGGACTCATGGCAATACAGCACCGGGGGCAGGACAGCGCGGGGATTACGACGCTGTCCGAAGGCAAGCTATTGACAAAAAAAGCCCCGGGCCTTGTTTCCGAGGTTTTCTCGGAAAATGACCTGGAGTCCCTGACTGGCAGCATAGGGATCGGCCATGTTCGCTACCCGACCACGGGCTATTCCCTTGAAGAGGACGCCCAGCCGTTCGTAGTCCGCTACCCGAAAAATGGCCTTGCTCTCGCCCACAACGGGAACATCGCCAACATGGGCCCCATATCAAAAATCATTAGGGAAAAAGGAAGGAATCCTTCATCATCTTGCGACGCTGAGTATATGCTCCACTGGATAGCTGAGGAGCTCATAAAATCAAAAGGGGACATTTGGAAAGCAGTTGAGTCTACGATGAAAGCCCTTGATGGCTCCTATTCAGTGGTGATGCTTACTGGCGAAGGCGAGCTCATTGCCTTCAGGGACCCGCTTGGCATTAAACCGATGTGCATGGCAGCTGACAAGGACCGAGTGATATTCGCATCCGAAAGCACTGCCCTCGATATCAACAATATGCTGATAACCCGCGATGTCCAGCCAGGTGAAGTGGTTATCGTCAGCAAGAAAGGAATCAAAAGCAAAGTCGTCGTAAAGCCCAACAAGAAAGCGCTCTGCATGTTCGAATATGTCTATTTTGCAAGGCCTGACTCGATAATCGACAGGAGGAGCGTTTATGAAGCGAGGTTCAGGCTCGGCCAGATTTTAGCACAGAAGGCCCCAGCGAAAGCGGACCTGGTCGTCCCAGTCCCAGACACCTCGAGGCCTGCTGCTTGCGGGTACTCTGACCAGAGCGGAATCCCGATGGCAGAAGGGCTCATAAAGAACCGTTATATAGGCAGGACTTTTATAATGCCAGACCAGGGGAAGCGCGACCTGGCCGTGAAGCTCAAGCTCAACCCGTTGAGGACGGTACTTAATGGCAAAAGAGTCGTCATCATCGATGACAGCATCGTGAGGGGCACAACATTAAGGCCCATCGTGAGCCTTCTGAAGGAAGCAGGCGCTACAGAAGTCCACGTTAGAATCACCTGCCCGCCGATAATCTCACCCTGTTTCTACGGGGTTAACATCCCAACCTACGTGGAGCTCGCTGCCTACAAGCACACTGTTGAGGAGATTCGGAAGAAGTCAGGGGCAGACTCGCTGGTCTATATGGATATCGAGGGGTTGCTTCGGGCAATCGGGATGCCGAAAAGCGCTCTCTGCCTTGGGTGCATAACCGACTATTACCCGACCCCGGTCGGGAATGCTCTTGCTAAGAAGATTAGGAATTCCAAAGCATGCAAGACGATTAGATGCTGGGAAATGGTGGATTAAGAGATAAAATAAAAAAAACTCGAACAGGCGCCCCGGGGGCGCAACCGCTTCCGACTCGCGCCCGGGAAGCGAATGGTTCAATCGGAGGTTCGTTCGATGAAAATTCTTCTCGTTGGTTCAGGTGCCCGCGAGCACGCAATCGCGAAAGCAATCGCCCGCTCCCATGGGGCCGAGCTCTTCTCTTTCATGAGCGGCAAGAACCCCGGGATTGCAAAAATTTCCAAGGAGTGGGCAGTCGGGAACATCTGCGACGTGAATGCAGTTACAAATTGGACTAAATCCCGCCCGGTCGAACTAGCGGTAATAGGGCCCGAAGCCCCCCTTAACTCAGGAATTTCCGATTCCCTCGCCCAAGCAGGAATTCCCTGTGCCGGCCCTAGCAAAAAAGCAGCACAGCTCGAATGCGACAAGTCTTTCGCCAGAAATCTTATGAAAAAGCATAAAATCCCAGGATGCCCGAAGTTCGGAGTCTTTTCAGACGCAAGCGAGGCATCCAGGTTCATCGATTCATTGGGGGAAGTCGTAATCAAGCCAGCAGGGCTCACCGGTGGGAAAGGAGTAAAAGTGATGGGCCCGCACCTGAAAAGCAAGGAGGAAGCAAAGGCATACGCCAAGGAGGTGCTCGAGGCAAAAATCGGCATTCTCCCCTCAGTCGTAATTGAGGAAAAATTAATCGGGCAGGAATTCACTCTTCAAGCATTTGTTGACGGAAAAAACATCTCTCCAATGCCGGCAGTCCAGGACCACAAGCTCGCTTTCGATGGCGACAAAGGCCCAAACACGGGGGGAATGGGCTCTTATTCGGATGCTGGCGATTTGCTGCCTTTTCTAACCCAAAAGGACTATGGCTCCGGCCTCGAAACAATGAAAAAAACTATTCTCGCCCTCGCAAAAGAAGGGATGCCTTACAGAGGTTTCCTCTACGGGCAGTTCATCGCGACTAAGAAAGGGGTAAGCGTAATCGAGTTCAACGCGAGGCTCGGTGACCCCGAGGCGATGAATGTTTTATCGCTTCTTGAATCAGATTTTGCCGAGATATTGCGGCAGATTACTGAAGGCAACCTAAAACCAGCCCGTTTCTCGAAAAAAGCAACTGTGTGCAAATATCTAGTTCCCGAAGGATACCCGGAAAAGCCAAAAAAGAATGAACGAATCGAGGTAAATGAAAGAGAAATCGAAAAGCTTGGGGCCCAATTCTTCTATGCATCCGTGGATGAACGCGAAAACGTCATCTATGAGATGGGTTCGAGAACCGTGGCAGTTCTCGGGGTTGGGGATAGTATTTACGATGCAGAAAAAATTGCAGAAAAAGCCACGTCCTTCGTTTCCGGCCCGCTTTTCCACAGGAAAGATATAGGGACGAAGGAGCTTGTCGCGAAGAGAATCGGGCACATGAAAGAATTGAGAAAAATATAAACAAAATATTAAGCCCGACTCAACGGGATGGGTGATGCAATGTCGAATACCACTTCTGGTAATCGCCGTGGCTCCCGACAAAGATGACAACCTTCTTCCTTTCCGACTCAAGTGTTTCGAAAACCAGCCGGTAGCCCCCGATTTCCTCGACAAAAAACGGGAGCCCGAATTTCAGGTGCCTCGAGGCGAATCCGTCTCTCTCGAGTTGTAGCGCTTTTTTCGCAATCCTCACCCGGACCGCCTTGTCGAGCCCGAGGAACGCTTCCTCGGCTTCTCTCGTAAACGCGATGCGGTAGGGCATGGAATCAGCCAAGGTCTTTTTTCCGGATGCCTGCCTTCTTCAGGACATCCTCGAACGGGACGGTCTTGATTGCGCCGGATTTCACGAGGGCGCTCGTCTCTGCCGCCTTCCTCGCCGCCAATTCGTCCTCTATTGCTTTCGGATTGTCGAGGATGCCGTATTCCTTCCCAAGTTCGAGAACGCCTGCCCTGAGCGCTTCGGTCTTTGTCCTGAAATAGCCCATCGAGACAAGGCTGTCGAGGATGTATTCAGGCACTCCTTCAAATCTGACCACTGTTTCCATATAAAACACCATATAAAATATGTATTCTAGTGGTATTTAAGCTTTTGCCGAGTATTTGGGCCCGCCCTTCTCTTAATTCCTGACTCTCGCGTGCCAGAAGTCGCTCTCCTCCTCGAATTTCCCGGAAACAAACTCGCTCGAATATCCCTCTTTCTTCAGCATTTCCCCCATCTCGCTCAGCTCGCCCTGATTCAAATAGCAGATTTTTCCCTCGAGCTGGCATTGGAACAGTTTTTCCTTTAGCGCCTGTTCAACATAATTCTTCTGTCCCTCAACTTTCATTTTCGGGAACAGTTTCCTCAAATAAAAGAAATTGACATCAACTGTCACCTGCTCCCCATACCACCTGCTCACCGAATCGTTCCAGGCTGGCCTCTCCCACTCAAGGGCCTCGCTCGCTTCAGCGAACCCATAATCGAAAATGTCCGCATAGCCGCCCTTAACCAGGAGCTTCGGGAGATTTTTCAAGAACTCGATTGCACCGAGGTTCAGCGGAAAAACATATCCCTCGGGCAATCCCGCAATCCCCCCGACATTCTTCCTAAACTCCCTGCTCGCAGGCTCTTTGCCGATAAACCCGAGTTCGAAAACTTTTTTCCCTTTCCTGTAAAGCAGTTTCGATGGCAAATCGCTCAAGAGCTCGCTCGCCCGAATGTAAGCGAATTTATCCCCGGACTTGAATCTCAGGGAGTCCGAGTGGAAAGCCTCGATTCGATAGCCCATCAAGTTTCTTTTAGCGTCATTGAGCATCCTTTCCGAGAAATCGACGAGAGTATAAACCAGTCTCTCAGAGTGTTTCGTTCCCTCTTGGACATCCAGTCTCTTGACCTCGTCCAAAAATGCTTTGGCGAACAATCCATTTCCGACCCCGAACTCGCAGATTCGCAGTTCGCCCTTGGACTTTCCCGCGAATTCATGAAAGCCCCGGGCATCCGCCTGCGCCAGCCTCCCGTTCCCGAATGCGAAAGTCGAGAAGTCCCCGTATATCGCCTTTCCTTTGCTCGAGTAGTAGCGCTCGTTTATCTTTTTCTGGTACTCATCGAACGGGAGGAAGCCCATGACCTAACTGGAAAGTATTAAATTAATAAGAAGATATGGGAATTCGGTGAGAAGAAATGGGCACTTCTTATGCGAGCGCAGGCGTCGACATCTCGAAAGTGAAGGGAATCCACAAGGAGATAGAGGGGATGCTCAAAGGGACGCACTCAACCTCAGTCCTCCCGATTTACGGGCATTATGCCGGCCTGGTAAAAATCGGGAGCGAAACGATTGCGATGCACACCGACGGGGTCGGGACGAAAGTCCTTGTGGCGCACGAGCTCGGGAAATACGACACAGTTGGGATAGATTGTGTTGCAATGAATGTAAATGACATAATCTGCGTCGGAGCGAGGTCCATTGCAATGGTGGATTACCTCGCGCTTCAGCATGAGGATTCCGAATTGGTTCGGGAGTTGATGAAAGGCTTAGTTATCGGGGCGAAAGAGGCCGAAGTCTCGCTGATTGGCGGCGAGACCGCAATCATGCCCGATTTGATTAAAGGGGAGGAAGGGAAGACCGGCTTCGATTTGGCAGGGACCGCAATCGGAGTAGTAAAAGGCAAACCAATCACCGGTTCTGCGATGCGGGCCGGAGATGCGATAGTGGGAATCGAGAGTTCTGGAGTCCATTCAAATGGGCTGACGCTCGCAAGAAAAGCCCTGCCCAAAGAACATTGGCGAGAACTGCTAACCCCCACGAAAATTTACGTGAAGCCAGTTATGGAAATGCTCTCTGCAATCGACATTCACGGGATGGCGCACATAACCGGCGGCGCTTTCTCGAAGCTGATGAGGATTGGCGATTACGCGAAAGTCGGTTTTTTGCTCGACAATATGCCAAAGCCCCCGAAAGTGTTTGAGCTGATGGCTAATACTGGGGGGATTGAAGAGCGCGAACTTTACCGCACATTCAACATGGGAATCGGCTATTGCGTTGTTTGCGGCGAGCAAGAGGCAAAGAAGGCAATCTCGATTGCGAAAAAGCACAAGCTCAAGGCGCAGGTAATAGGCTCAATATCCAAGGAGCGGAAAGTCTCAATCAAGGGCGAAACAGGCGAGTTAGAAGTTTGATTTTATGGTAAATTACCAAATCCTTTATCCGAGCAGAGTTGTTCTTGTCACTTCAATTGATTCGGAAGGCATGCCAAACATCATAACTCTCGCATGGACCTCGATTCTCTCTTCCAATCCGTTCATGGTGGGAATCTCGATTGCTTCAAAAAGGCATTCGCATAAGCTGATTTCAGAATCGAAGGAGTTCGTTATGAATCTCCCAACAATCGAGCTCGAGAAACAAGTTGTGATTTGCGGGACAAAATCCGGGAGGAATACCGACAAGTTCAAGGAAACAGGTCTTACGCCGATAAACTCAGAGAAAGTCTCACCCCCTCGAATAAAAGAGTGTTATGCCTGGTTGGAATGCAAGCTCGTGAAATCTGTCGAAACCGGCGACCACACCCTTTTTGTCGGGGAAGTGGTTGCTTCCGGGGAACGAGAAAGGAAAGCAGGGGCAGCCTACGACACGAAAGGCGAGAGGCTGGCCGAAATAAAACTATAAATAATTGTTTAGCCGACTACTTGTAGCAAGGAAGGTGTTCACATGGACGAATCAGTAGAACTTCGCGTTGCTGAGGCCCTCCAGAACGACGTTGGAAGGGGCCTTGTAAGGATGGACTCTAGGGCACGAAAGGTCCTCGATGTCACGACAGGCGACATAGTCGAGCTCCACGGGAAGAAGACGACTGCAGCTGTTGTCTGGCAGGCGCACCCGCAGGACGAGGGGCTCAACATCATCAGGCTTGACGGTTATTTGAGAAACAACGCCGGCGTAGCCCTGGGCGACAGGATAGTTGTCCGGAAAGCGAAACTGAAAGAGGCAAAGAAAGTGGTCCTCACCCCCTCGCAGCCCATGAAATATTCCCCGAATTTCGACCAGTACATAAAGAAGAGGCTGATAGGGAGGGCGATTTCGAGGGGCGACACAATATTCATAGGGGTTCTCGGGACATCATTCCCGCTCACTGCCGCAGTCGTGCATCCCCCCGGGGTTGCGATAATAAACGAGGCGACTGAACTTCAGCTCAAGAACGAGCCGATGAAGGAAGTGAGCAAGATAGCGAGGATTTCCTACGAGGATATCGGGGGCTTGAAAGAAGAAGTGCAGAAAATAAGGGAGATGGTCGAGCTCCCGATGAGGCACCCGGAACTTTTCGAGAAATTGGGGATTGAACCGCCGAAAGGAGTTCTTATCCACGGACCCCCCGGCTGCGGGAAAACCCTGCTTGCAAGGGCCGTTGCAAGCGAAAGCGAGGCTAATTTCATCAACATCGCGGGGCCGGAACTGGTCTCGAAATTCGTTGGGGAAAGCGAGGAGAGGCTCAGGCAGCTCTTCAAGGATGCGGAAGAGAATGCGCCGAGCATCATTTTCATGGACGAGATAGACGCGATTGCCCCGAAGAGGGAGGAAGTTACTGGGGAAGTCGAAAGGAGGATGGTGAGCCAGCTTCTTACATTGCTCGACGGGCTTAAAGCGAGGGGCCAGGTCATCGTGATTGGCGCAACCAACAGGCCCAACTCCATAGACCCCGCTCTAAGGAGGCCCGGAAGGTTCGACAGGGAAATCGAAATCGGGGTTCCTGACAAGAACGGGAGGAAAGAGGTCCTCCAGATTCATACGCGAGGAATGCCTCTCGGGGATGATGTTAACCTGGACGAGCTTGCGAACATCACCCACGGATTCACGGGCGCCGACATAACCGCCCTTGCAAAAGAAGCAGCGATGAAATCGCTCCGGAGAATCCTTCCTGAAATTGACCTCGAGCAGAACATAATCCCTCCAAAAGTCCTCGAGAATCTGCGGGTAACACGCGATGATTTCTTCAATGCGCTTCGGGAAATCCAGCCGTCTGCGCTCAGGGAAGTCTTCGTGGAGATTCCGAATGTCCGTTGGACGGATATAGGTGGGCTTGAGGAAGCGAAGAGACAGCTCACAGAGGCAGTCGAGCTCCCGCTAAAAAAACCTGAAATATTCGCGAAGATGGGAATCAGGCCCATACGCGGGGTGCTTCTCTTCGGGATGCCCGGGACTGGGAAAACCCTACTGGCGAAAGCAGTCGCAACTGAGAGCGAGGCCAATTTCATCTCGATAAAGGGGCCTGAGATTCTTTCCAAATGGGTCGGCGAGAGCGAGAAGGCGATTCGTGAGATTTTCAGGAAAGCAAGGATGGCTGCCCCAAGCATCATCTTCATAGATGAAATAGATGCAATAGCTTCCCTGAGAGGTTCAGGCGATGAAGGTTCGAGAGTTGGGGAGCGCGTAGTGAACGCCCTTCTAACGGAGATGGATGGCCTCCAGAACCTGAAGAACGTCGTTGTCGTAGCTGCCACGAACAGGCCGGATATCGTTGACCAGGCGCTTATGAGGCCAGGCCGCTTTGATAAGAAAATAGAGCTTCCATTCCCGGAGGAGAAGACCCGGCTCGAGATTTTCAAGGTGCACACGAAGAACATGCCCCTCTCGGATGACATCGACCTCGCCTCTTTTGCGAAGAAGACAGAGGGCTACACCGGGGCTGACATCGAGGGAATCTGCAGGGAAGCCGGGATGATTGCGATAAGGGATGAGAGCGAGAAAGTCAAATCAAAGCACTTCGAAGAAGCGTTTGCGGAGATAAAGCCTGCTGCGAACAAGTCGAACAGGGAGAGCATAAAGCGGTTCGCTGAGGGCCAGGACTCGATGTTCAGGTGAATGGACCCGTAGAAGTGTTCGGAGCAGCGCCATGGCGCGGTGGGAAACGCCCGGGCGTTTCCCAGTCTGCCCTCGAGGGCAGACCGCGAGCCTCGAAGCTCGCGCCGCCTATTGCCGATGGCGCTGCTTGTGGGGTTTTCTGCAGAGCTGGCGAATGGTAGGGATTAAATAGGGCTGGGAGCAAATCGGTGTTGGTGAGACGATGGTGGACAAAGGTTCTCTTGATAAAGTTAAGACGGGGATTCCGGGCCTCGACGATTTGATTGAAGGCGGTCTGGAGAGAAAGAGCGTTATCGTTCTCGCAGGAGAAGCGGGTTCCGGGAAGACGACATTCGCCATGCAGTACCTGTATGCAGGGGCAGCGCTCTACAAGGAGCCGGGGCTCTATGTGACATTTGAGGAGCAGAAGTCGACCCTTTTCAAGCATATGGCAAGGATGGGATGGGATTTCGAGAAGCTCGAGAAGGAGAAGAAACTGTTTGTTCTCGAGTATCCGCCCCACGAAGTCGACAGCTTCATAAGCCAAGGGAATGTCGTTGAAGACCTGATTCGCGAAAACGGCATTCAAAGAGTTGTCATCGACTCAGCCACCTCGCTTGCCCTCTTGAGGGAAGACGAATACAAGCGCAGGCAGGCGCTCCTTAAGACCATCGACACCTTGAGGAGATGGGGAACAACAACAATAATGCTTTCTGAAGCAGAGATGAGGGGCGAAAGGCTGAGAGTGAGGTTTGGAATCGAATATCTCGCTGACGGGCTCATACTCATCTACAACATAAGGAAGGGCGACGCGAGGGAGCTCGCGCTCGAGGTATTCAAGATGAGGGGAACAGCCCACGAGAGGAAACTTTGCCTTATGAAAATAACAGGCAAGGGAATCGTCCTCTACCCGAACCAGCAGGTCCTCACAAGCACAGGGGCGAAGTTCTAGATTCTAGGGGCGTTATTCCCATTCTTTACCCCTAAGGCTTCTTCGCAATCTCCCTTACTATTTCCTCCCCTTTCCCTTCGGCGAGGGAATCAAAAAGGGATTCCGGATTCTCGACCTTGCACTTTGCTTCCGCGAGCTTCTTCTTCAATATCTCGAGCCCCATCCCGCGGACAGAGAGTTTCTTCCCCCTTATGTCCCTGAGGAGCTCAAGGGATTTCGCGAGGGCCTGCTCCTCGAGCCCGACATCGACTGAAAGGAAGGCCTTCTCGGAAAATTCGCCCTCGAGCCTTCCCACATCCGAGGGCTTCAGCCCCTTCGCGAGCGTCCCAATAACTTTTATTTTTATTATCGGCTTCCCCCCAGCCTTCGAGAGGAGTTCTTCAACCTCTCTCCTCACCCCGGCCCGCACCTGCTCGCCGCTCGCGTCCTTAAGCTCGAGTTCCTGGAAGAAGAAAGGGCGAGAGTTAATCTCGACGAACTCATGCTTCCGAGTTTTCGTGTCAAAAATCACAAATCCTTTTTTCCCTGACTCATCTTTCCTCATCTGCGTGACTACGGTGCTTCCAGGGATTATGAGCTCCCCGCTCCCCGCTTTTCTGGAATGGTTCTTGTGCATATGCCCGCAGGCGTAGATGTCGAAGCCAGGCGGCAGGTCCTCGAGGTCCAGCATCTCGCCCCCTCCAGCTATCAAGCCTTCAATCGACTGATGGAAAACAAGGATGTTGAACGCCCCGCTCTCTGGCTTGAAGCCAGCTGCCTTCATTGCAACAGCCGCATATTCCTCAGGCACTCCTCCCAGGCCCTGGATTGCAACCCGCTCGCTCCCGAACCCAAAAACAATCTTCCGGTTATGGATGTTTTTCCAGGGCCCCGCAGCCTCGACCATTTGAATCGCGTTCACAGAATCCTTCTGCCTCCTCTCGTGGGTCCCATGTATCGCGACCACCGGAATCGAATCCTCCCCCTCAGCCTTCGCCCCCCATTTTTTTCGTTTCGCAATCCCAAAAATCCTCAAAGCCCTCTCTATGACCTCGAGCTTCGGCGTTTTCGTGTCGAATATGTCACCCACTAGCACAATCAAGTCCGCGGCATCGCATGCCTTCCTGAACGCTTCCTCCGCCTGCGAGAACGAGTCCTCGTAAAAGCGCGGGTATCCGAGATGGAAGTCCCCGAGAATCGCGATTTTCATAAAACCCCATACATATTTAAAAGGTGAAATATAAAGCTACTACGTGATAGACAAGCTCGTGTTCACAGGCCTATGCGTCCTAGTCATAATAGTGGCAGTCTATCTCATAACGAAGTGATTTCTTGGAAACCTGGCAGGTTGCGGCGCTAACAGCAATGATATCCCTCGCAGCATATGCAATAGTTGTGAAGCAATTCTTCAATTTGAAATACGACTGGAGGGCGTTCATCCCCCTGTCTTTCATCGTCGCCCTGGTGCTTTTAATATATTTCTTCTACTCGGGGGCGCACTCAGAAACAAATGCGGATTCTTACTTCTTCGCGGCGTTGCTTGGCATAATATTCTGCATTTCGACAATCGCTTCATTCGCAGCGATGAGGGATGGGCCCATCGGGGTGGTGGTCCCGATTTTCAGCCTTAACCTCGTGCTCGTCGCGATAGCCGGGGTCATCATCTTCAAGGAAAGCATGACAGTCTACAAGCTCGCCGGCATATTGCTCGGAGTGACTTCCATATTCCTTCTGACAATTGAAGCAAAATAGGTGATTGTGTGGCAGTTGGAGAAATCAGGGAGAAATTTTCGATATACTCCGATAGCGTTGGCAATGAGATGGGGACCATAGGGATAGGCGAGACCGGGATAGTGATAAAAATGGCTTCTGGCGAGAATTTCGTCGTCCCATACGATTACGTAAAATCGATAGAGTCCAAGGGGGAAATCACGCTTGGCAAGAAAACCGCAATCATCATCTTCTACGACGTGATGGGCGACAGGCACGAGCTCGCTTTCATGGCCCCGGAAATGAAGCTGGCCGGGCTTCGGAAGGCCTGCGGGAAGGAATAATCTATTCACTAAAATATTCCTTGAACTTCTTGCTCGTCCTTAGCGCCTTCGTCCTCCCTTTTTTCTGCGAATTAACGAAGCCCTTCGCCTCGAGCTCGTGCACTCCCTCGTACGTGGTGCTGCCTACCATCTTCACGAGCTTCGACTGCTCGATTCCCTCGTTCTTCGAAATCACTGCGAGAACCTTCAGCGCTGCCTTGCTGATGTCCGCTTCCTTCGCGAGCTGCCCGACAACCAGTTCATATTCCGGAAGAAGCCTCATCATGTAGCCCTCTGGCTCCTCGTAGATTCTAATGGCGCTCCCCCGCCCCTCGTATTCGCTCTTCAGGGCATCCATCTGCCCTTTTACGAACCCCACTGCGCCTATCCCCGCAATCTTCGCCAGGTCCTGCGTGGTCAGGGCTTTCGAGCTCATGAAAAGAGCAGCTTCAATTATTCGTTTCGGATCCTTTTCTTCCATGCTTATCCCTCAGAATCGTTATGAATATCTCCCCGAACATCTTCTCCTGCGAAATGTCAATTTTCCTGTCCTGTGCGAGATGCAGGAGCGGGAGAAGCACGAAAATCATCTCCTGGGCGGTCTTCTTCTCAAGCAAGTCCGAGAACAGCAGCACCCCTTCTGCATCCGCCATCTCGCCGAGCCTTCCCAGGAGGTCATTCATCCTCTTCTCGATGTCCTCCTTCGGGATTTCGATTGACATTATCGGCCTGGGCTGGAACAGCTTCTCAGCCCGCTTCTTCTGCGCCTCAATAACTTCCGAAAGCGCGCCTATGAGCTCGCCCAAGCTCACCCTCCTCTTGGGCG
The DNA here is from genome assembly GCA_021813385.1 of Microcaldota archaeon. Lineage (GTDB taxonomy): Archaea > Micrarchaeota > Micrarchaeia > Burarchaeales > JAKAKT01 > JAKAKT01. Next base: position 1,964 of record JAKAKT010000011.1, on the reverse strand, counting down.
GAATCCTTGTCCGAAGCGATAGCATCGGCACCTCTGTTGGCACCTGGTCCTCGGATATATACGTTTCCTGGTCAGCCTCCTGGAATTCCTCCTCAAGCCTGAGCGTGTCGCTCTTGAACCGCAAAAGAATCGCTGCTGCGAGGATGATGTTCGCAGGAACACGGAGGTCCATCGACTGGATCCCCCTGATCCTGTCCATGTATTTCTCGGTGACTTCAGTTATGTCGATGTTCCAGGGGTCCAGCTTCTCCTCTATCACGAGGTCAACAAGCATGTCCCGCCAGGTGGGTTGGACAACTAGCTTCTCGAGGTCCATCTCGTTCATTTGGTCGCCTAGGGCATTATGGAAAAGGGGGTTAAAAATGGTTTCGCAAAGGCAGTGCAAGACATTAAGTAATAGAAATGATTATAAATAAAGTAATATAAACAATAATTTCGGGGTGTGTTTATGCACGCGACAATGAAATTCGAGGGGATAATCGACGAGATTCTTGAGAAGGCGGTGAAGAGCGGGCTCGCCAAGACAAAAGCGGAAGCCCTCCGGCTTGGCGTTCTCGAGCTTAACAGCAAGTATCATTTGATAAGAAACACTGAAGCGCTTGAGGACCTGGAAGACCTTGCGGAGGCGAAAAGAATCAGCAAGCTGATAAAGGAGGGCAAGATGAAGCTCTATACCGAGGAAGAATTCAGGAAGAGAAGAGGATGAGCCGATGGCGTATCGCATCCTTTTCTCCGTCCAGTTCAAGAAGGACTATGATTCGCTCGATAAGTCAATGCAAATCATCGTGGACAAGAAGCTTGAGCGAATCCTGGAAAAGCCGACACTCTCAAAACCGCTCGAGCATTCGTCCGGTTATTACAGCGAACGAGCCAAAAACCTGAGAATAGTGTTTCAGATTGTCGGCAACGAGATATGGCTGATGAGGGTCAGGGAAAGGAAGAAAGCTTATTCTTGAATACGCCCCAACAGTCTTTCTTGAACTATCGTTTTCCCCCAAATATTTTTTTTATTAATCGATATACGAAGTAGAATGGAAACCAGAATATGTAAAAAACGCAAAGAAAAGTTAATGCAATGAGAAGAAGTCCTAAGAGAAAATAGACTAGGCATAACGCCGGTTTATCCTTTAAACCATCTAAAACTCCTACCGCGACTCCTACAAAATAAATTGCAATTAGGGTTACAAAAAAATTAACCACAATACCGATCAGGGATACCGGGAAAGTAAAACTAGACAATGTCGAAATTGGTTTTGTTTTCAATAGTCTAGCCACCAAGGAATCAAAAGAACCTTCGCCAGAATTTTTTTCCTTCTCGCTTTTGGCAACTGTGCCATAGCAAGACTTGCAGAAAGAGTCAGATAAAATCAACCAGCTCTTTTTTTCTTTCCTGCAGTTTGTGCATAAGCTTTTACCACAATTTTTACACTTACAAGTGTGTCTCAAGCAAACTATTTTTGAACATTCATCACACAGTACTGCTCTTTTCAAAGCCTGTTTACATATCTGACAGGTACTACTTGTATCTTCGATAATGCTAAATGTACCAAAAAAATCTAGAGCTCTGAGTGAGTGTTTGCTTTCGTTTAGACTGAAGCTTAACAGCCACTCTGGGACCATGGCCTCAGTTGCCTCAATTATGTCTATATCCGTAATTGAAGGCACACACATCTTGGTGTAACTTCTGTTGTTGCTGCCATAATACGAAACGTCGGTTGCGTATGTCTTCTGGATGTTTTTTTTCATAAAGTCCATTAGTTCACGAGCCGGGATTCTTTTCTCAGGAGTGGTTACTTCAATATCCCGAATAGTCTGTGGCTGAACATTTTCTGAATTGTTTAGTGCAGGGGTCTTAGGGGGCAGCGAGCCCCCTACCGCCTAACCCTACCCGCTTTAGCGGGTGGATACAGGCGGACAGCCAGGGGAGTTTGAGGGGAAAGCTGGTTTTCCCCTCAATGTTGTTT
>JAKAKT010000020.1 GCA_021813385.1 Microcaldota archaeon | reverse complement strand
TGGAGGACGATTTTTCTGCTGATAGTCGCGGTAATACTTATCGCCGGCTGCTCCCAGCCCCAGCAGAAGGGGACGCTTTATGGCAAAGTCACAATCGGCCCCCTCTGCCCGGTCGAGCCCTGCAATGTCCCTCCCGAGCAGGTGGCACAGGCTTATTTCGCCAGGAGACTGCTCGTCTATGACGAGAGCAAGACAAAGGTGATTCAGGAGATAAAGCTGGGAAACGACGGGAGCTACAGCGCGAAACTGAACCCCGGGACTTACGTAGTGGATATCAACAGGCTCGGCATTGACAGAAGCGCCGAAGTCCCGAAAGAAATAACGATTGAGGCCGGGAAGAGCATCGAGCTTAATGTTGATATTGATACGGGGATACGGTAAATTATGGGGGAAACTTGAGCGAAAAAGTTCGACTCCATGTCGGATGGCCGATGAGAGAGGATGTCGAGTCTTATAGATGGGATGAACAGCCCCCGTTATAAATATCCAAGTCCAGCCTCTTGTCCTTTTCAAGTTTCCTTGCAATCCCATCAAGAACTGATTTTTTTATTTTGGCATACGCTTCCCGCCCGATTTCGATGTTGCCTATCGCGTACCGCTTTGCTTTGGTGTTGAAGCAGAACAACGAATCGTGAACGTTCTCAACATTGTGGCAAAAATAGCAGTCCGAGGATGATTTTGAATCCGAAACTTCGAAGCACCTGGTCAGATTTATCGAATGGTAGCATTTAAGGCAGAACTTGGAGTAATAGACCAGTTCGCATCCGAAAACGTTTTCGCATTCACGGATGTAGAATCCATACGCGCTTTTCTTTGTAGCGTAGTATCCGGCGCCGCCATAGCAATCCTCTGAATCGAAATAATTGACGCTATCTTCAACGGACCTGTTTTTCCCCCGTATTAGTTCGGGCGTTGAGAAACTTATCTCGGTTAGTGCCTCTTTTGCATTTGAAATTGAAAGATTTTCTATCTGGCTTTCCAAGATGCTGTGTTTTCCAAGTTCCCATGCCTCTTCGTTTGAGAGAGCTGCGTCATGCCAGCTCAGATACGCCCTAACGGGGGTGACGTGTATTAACTTCCCACTTTTCGCTGAATTGCAGGAGAGAGGCTTTCTGGTGTGCCTAAAAAGCCAGTCCTGATAATCAGCAAGATTAGTCAGTCTTTTACCGAACAATATGGAAGTCGTTTCTGAGAACGCCTTCTCCAGTTCGTTCTGAGGTGGCTTGCTCGGGGTGAACACGACATCGGAAAGTTTTTTTGGGATTTGGATGCCGGGTTTTCCTTTTCCGCTAAGAAGTAGTTCGACTATCCCCATGATATCTTTTTTAGCTTCAATCTCGTTTCTAATCTGCTCAACCAATCCGGCTTTTATCTTAAAGTATTTGTCCTTCGGAAGCTCCAAATTCCCAATGCAGTGGTTTTTCTTTTTGAGGTTAAAGGAGAACATGCAGTTTTGGCAGCCTTCCATGTTTGCAGTATAGTAGCAGTCTGAGCAGAGCATGGTGAGGATAACTTCAAAACACCTGCTTGACTGGAAAAACTGCGTGCATTTTATCCCGAATTTCGCTTCTCCAGTAAACGAGCAGCCGAAGACGTGCTCGCAATCACGTAGCAATGTGGAATACGCCGCATACCGGCTGTTGGTCATCTCGTGTGACCCTTTAACAAAGAAACAGTCTATGCAGCGGTGCGAACTCTCGACATCTTTGCAGTTACCAAGAACCACTCCTCCGGCATAGGCAAATTTTTCAGAAAAAGCATGTAGAATTGAATCGATGTCTTTTATCTCGTTCAAATCCAGTCTTACATTATCCGTGGTTTTTTCAAATTGCTCAACCTCGTCATTGCTTATGAATCTTGCCGTTGGGCAGAATTCCTCATCTGAGATTGTTACCTCTTTTCCTGAAAGAACCGACTTCTTGGGATACAGTAATTCATTGTTTTTCTTGAGGTATCTTTCGAAATCTCCAAGTTCCCCTACGTCATCCCCGAGAATCACTTCACATGTCTTTTTCCATGCTCTGTTTACATCCACGAAGTCACCTGCTAAGCATCTGACTTGAGTTATAAATTTGCGAAGGCGTCATATCCTTCCACCTTGACTTTCTCTCCATTCAAACAAACCCCTTCTCCCTTGACCACTCGCCCGATTTCCCTTAAATTCGCCCGCTTTCTTGCTCGCTCGAAATCCTTTTCGCCCATCGCGACTAACAACTCATAATCTTCCCCGGTGTTGATGAGCTTGGTGAACGGGATTTTGTTTTTTTTCGAATACGAACGGGCGAGCGGGGAGATTGGGATGAGTTTTGACTTGATTTCTATTTTCACTTTGCTTTGCCTGGCGATTTCCGAGGCCGTGTGGAGCAAGCCGTCTGTGATATCCATTGTCGCAACTCTGGGACACGAGCGGGAGAGGAGAAGACCTACTCCAATCCGAGCACTCGGGTGCGTAAACGAGCGAAGGATTGTGGGGTGAATTCTCTTACCGTGCAATAATGAATGCAAACCGCAGAAAGCCGAGCCGATGTTTCCAGTTACAGCAACAATATCGCCTGGCCTCGCGTTATTTCGGGTGAGGATTTTTCCTTTTCTTGTAATTTCCCCAATTGCGCATATCGAAACTGTCAATTCCCGGGAGCATTTCGTATCTCCGCCGATGATGGAGGTGCCGTATTCACGGCTGGTGTTTTTAATCCCCCTGATGAGAGAATCGAGCCCGGAATATTTTTTAGGAATTCCGAGAGCAACGATTAGGTAAAGGGGCTTGGCGCCCATCGAAGCGAGGTCGCTAAGGTTTGCGACAACCGCTTTCCTGCCAGCTGACTCGAGAAAAAGCTTTTTTGGGAAATGCGAACTCTCGAACATTATGTCCGAGGTGAAAACGAGAGTTTTCGAGCCGACCCGGACGCAGGCCGCATCATCGGAGCCGGGACCTACGAGAACTTGGGCAGGGTGGGTAAGGCCTTTGAGAGCAGCGGCGATTATTTTTCGTTCCGAGAAAGCCATGAATTTAGTTAACAGGGCAACCGTTATAAAACATATCTGACAAATGGTTTTACAGGCGGCTTATGCTGGCGACGGTGATCGTATGAAAGAGGAAATGCAACATATAATCTTGGACTCAGAGGAAACGCTCGCGAAGGCGATGAGCGACATAATGCAGACCAGGAAGGCAGTCGTTGTTACAAAAGATGGAAAGTATTTCGGGATGATTGACTCGGCCAGCCTGAGGAGAATCAGCGACGACCCGAATGTGGTAAAAGCGGGGCACGTGGCGGTAAACGCGCCTTGCCTGACTGAGCAGACTCCGCTTATCGAGACATGCAAGCTGTTCTTCACGACAAGGCTCAAAACACTTCCGATTATAGATGGAATGGAAGTGAAAGGAGTCCTAAATTTCTCGGATCTCTTAAAAACGCTTTCTGACGAAAAGCATCTCGAGCACCACATTGTGGGCGATGTGATGAGCCGGCCCGGAGTCAGGATTGATGAGAGCGGCACTCTCGCGCAAGCGCAATCTCTTATGAGGAAGAACCACGTGAGAAGGCTCATCGTGACGAAGAATGGCACGCTTTCGGGGATATTGAGCGCTTACGATATGGCTGAAGTCTTGCTTAAGCCGAGGGAAAAAGCGCCTCTCCTTAGGCAAAAAGTAGGTGGAAAGGACGTGCCTATAGAAGCCCTCGTTCAGAAGGAGGTTGCGACAATAGGCCCTGATGACAGCCTGACCGAGGCTGCCAAGGAGATGGTTTCAGCGAATGTAGCTTCTCTAGTTGTGGTCGACGGAAACACTCCTGTCGGGGTGGTCACTGCCCACGACATTCTCGAGACTGTCTTCGCAAAGGAGGAACCGAATGTTCTCATCAGTGGTCTTTACGGAGAGCACAAGAGCCTTTATCCCGAAGTCGTGGATGTCGCGAAAAAGGAGATTGGCAAGCTCGAACGGGCTCACGAGGTCAAGTATTTGACATTGCACTTCAAGTTCGACAAGAGCCTGTGCGAATTGAAGGCAAGGCTCATGACTGAACACGGAGTCATAAACGCGAGCGCTTCCGATTACGTTGTTATTGACGCAGTGAAGCAGGTGATGGCTGAACTCGACAAGATGACTACAAAACAGAAGCGGAGCAAGATGCACGGGGAGTGAACTCACCTATCGCCTTAAATAGTCCTTTTCCTATAATATTTTACTTATTCTGGCGATTTTATGACAGCCTTGAGAGGGAGAGCAGCTAGCGGCACCGGCAATACGGGCGGAAGGTATTATTCTGACCCGAGGTTTTACGATGACGCCACCCTTGGAATGCCTAACGAGAGGAGGATGCTCTTTATTGCCGCAGGCCTGTTCTTGGAAAGGGCGATGAGGATGCCTGGGAGCAGAACTGACGGGTTCTGGAGAGGACGCGGGGTTGAAACCAGGGACTCGCTCACGCGTGTTTCGGTCCTGGATATGTGCTGCGGGACAGGCAATTTCGCGAATCAGATATCGCTCGTACACCCGAAAATCGAAGTCACGGGCATTGATTTCAACGAGAAATTCGTCACCTTTGCGAAAGAAAAGTTTGGGGATTTGGGGTGGAAATTTGTGAGTGGCGACGCTGTCACGTATAGCTTCGGGACGTTTTTCGATTTCATACTTATGTCTTCCGCTTACCATCACATTGAAGACGGGAGAAAAGCCGATTTTCTTTCAAATGCCAGGAGGCATATGAGAAACACCGGGGATTGCCTGGTGTGTGATAATTTTCTCCCAGATTATTCCAGTAAGCACGGAAGGGAATCCGCGATAACCCGGTATTATATGGCCCTGGCCAAGCATTACGAGGAGAACCGAGTCCCAAAGGAAACGATGGAAGCCCTGAGGGAAGTCGAAAAGCTAGAGGTTGCGGGGGTGGAGGAACACAAGGTTTCCTACAGGCTTTTTTTGAGGGATGCCGAGAATGCTGGACTGAGGGTCGTTATGGACTTGCCTGTCTGGCAGCCTGAAGATTTCCAGCATGATAACGCCGGCTCCCACGTGATTCTGCTTAGAAAAAGCTAAACTACTTCAGTTCCCCGTGCCCTGCGAGCCTCCATCTTTGCCCGATTCTCCTGGAGACCGCAAGCTTGGCGCCTGGCCCGACGCATAAAGGCCTTTTGAGCTTTAATGAGAGCCTGCTTTTCTTCATTTTCTCTATGAACGCGATTGATGTTGAAGTGCCGACGCTAAGGACTAGCGGCTCATCCGGTTTTATCGGCGTCATGTCCATATCGGCCCTCTCCATCTTGTGGAAATCTATCTCAATTGAAGAGGTCACTTCTGGAAGAGTGCCAGGCTTGCCTATCAGGTTTCCGACAAGCCCATCGGATTTCGTGAGTGCGGGGTCGAGCTTCGTGCCTATTGCGATAAGCCCGCCAGGAATCGCCTCCTCGAGCTTCTCCTTCCCCGTGCCAAGAGAATTGACTTTGAATATTATTGGCTTGAATGACTCCTTGCCCTTGTCAACGATTTTTATGCCTGGCCTTATTTCAAGTTCATCGCCGACCTTTATTCTGCCCTGTATGAGCGAACCGCCAACTACCCCGCCCACAAGGCCTTTTATCGATGTGCCGGGCTTGTTAACGTCAAATGAGCGGGCGATATAAAGGCGCGGGGGAGCATCCAGGTTCCTGGCGGGAGTTGGGATTGACGCCTGTATCTGCCCTATAAGCGCATCTATGTTCACGCCGTGGTTCGCAACAACTGGGACTATGGGCGGGTCCTTGATTTTCGTGGTCGAGAGGAAGTCCCGAATCTCTTTTTGGTTCTGTAGCGCCTTGTCCTTTTTCACCAGGTCAACTTTGTTCTGCACGATGACCAGGTTCTTGATATCCATTATCTCAAGTATGCCAAGGTGCTCGGCTGTCTGGGGTTGCGGGCATTTTTCATTCGCTGCTATCACGAGAATCGCGCCATCGATTATGTTTGAAGCTGAGATTGCAGTTGTCATCAGGGTTTCGTGCCCTGGGGCATCAAGGATGGAAATCCTCCTGAGCGGCTCTGACGGGGCCCCGCAGTTCGGGCATTTTTCCTCGATTGTAAAGCACTGCGGCTCAGGGCATTTCGGGCACTTCCTTAAAAGGACGTCGGCATAGCCGAGCTTGATTGTGATTCCACGCTTTATCTCCTCGCTGTGGGTATCCGTCCAGACCCCCGTAAGCTTTTGCGTGATGCTAGTCTTTCCATGGTCAACATGGCCAAACATACCTATGTTCACTTCAGCTTGAGACAATAGAACACCAATTATCGACTAGCCATCTACTTCTTCTCTTGTTTTTCAGTCTTCTCGGTCTTCGGGAAAATCTCAGCAAGAGGCTTCTCACCGTACTCAGAGACTTTTGTATTTACCTGCATCGTCTCATCGCTTATTGTGTTCCCCCGAATGGTCTTCCTCACCCTCTGGCCCTTGTCGGTCGGATTGAACCCTGGGCCGGATGAGACGAGGAACTTGCCCCTTCTGGGGCCAGGAATGTCCCTCCTCATCGGGAAGCCTTCCTTGTCGCTCCCGCCGGTCACAACTACTTTGTAGCCCGGTGCGCCGACAAAGCCGGCATCGAGGGTTGTGCCGATTTTCGTCCCTATTAACCTGCTCTCGGACTCTTTCGGCACCTCGACCTGGTAGGAACTTCCTGATTTTGGGTCAGATATTACAAGCTTCATAACAATCTCCTCCTTATTCTCAGAAGAATAGGCACCATACTTTAGTGCCCATAAGCATTAAATATGTTCCCTCGAAAACCGAGGAGGCCCGAATGGAACAACACAGTTTTTAAACCTCACAACTGATTACCTATTGTGAGCTAATGCCAGAAGGCGAAGAGGACTACGGTGGAGTCGATTTCGACGAAGATGAGGAGAGCCTGACTGACTCGCGAACCTATTACCACCGCGGAAACGATTGCTACGAGAAGAACGACTTCGACAGGGCTATTGAAAATTATAACATGGCCATCGTCCTCAACCCAAACTTTTCAGAGGCTTATTTCAACCGGGGGCTCGCTTACTACAACAAGAAGAATTATGAAAAGGCGATAAGCGACTACAACAAGTCAGCGGAGCTCGACCCGAGGAACCCCGTGATATACAACAACCGCGGGGACGCGTTCTACAGGAAGCAGGAGTTCGAGAATGCGATTCTCGACTATGACAAGGCGATAAGCCTGAACCCGAACTACCTGAAGGCATTTTATAACAGGGGGCTAGCTTACGCCTGCCAGCAGGACTACGAGAGGGCTATTGAGGATTTCAACAAAGTAATTGAGCTCAATCCGGAGTTCTCGGAGGCATATCACATAAGGGGGCTGGCTTTCGACTACATGCAGGACTACACGAAAGCGATTGCTGATTATGACAAGGCAATCGAGCTTAAGCCCGATTTCCAGGAAGCGGTGAACCACAGGGAGCTCGCAAAATCTAAAATGAGCGGGGCAGTGGATGCGAGCGGGCAGCCGATGGCAGCTGCAACCGCCGAGGGCGGCGGGCAGACGGTAAATGCGATAAAACTTCTCCAGAAGCCGAAAATTGGGTTCGGGGACGTTGCAGGGCTCGCTAAGCTAAAGGACCTGATAAATGACGCGATAGTTTATCCGCTTCTCCAGCCTGACCTCGCGAGGAAATACGGGAAGCTCGGGGGAGGGGGCATAATGTTCTATGGCCCCCCAGGCTGCGGTAAGACTTATGTGGTGAAGGCAGCAGCCGGGGAGTGCAAATCCTCATTCATCAACGCGAAAATCAGCGACATCATGGATATGTATGTCGGAAATACTGAGAAGAACCTGCATAACATATTCGAGACCGGTAGGAAGAACGCCCCCTGCATCATATTCTTCGATGAGATGGAAGCCCTGGGGGCGAGGAGGGACCAGATGCAGCAGCAGCCATACCAGAAGATGGCTGTGAACCAGCTCCTCTACGAGATGGACGGATTGGAGGCAAAAAACGAAAATGTCCTCATTATTGGCGCTACAAACGCCCCCTGGGACGTAGACCCGGCCTTAAGGAGGTCAGGAAGGTTCTCAAAACACATGTTCGTGGGGGAGCCGGATACTGTTTCGAGAAAAGCGCTCTTCCAGTTGCACTCAAAAACCAGGCCCACCAAGTCAGGGATACATTGGGGGAGGCTCGCAAGGGCGACCTGGGGCTACTCTGCAGCAGACATAAAGCAGATTTGCGACGATGCTTCATCGATTCCATGGAAAGAGGCCTTTAAGAGCGGAAAGGAGAGGGCAGTGGAGATGAAAGACTTCCTGAAGGCGATAAAGAAAAGGAAATCGAGCCTGCCTCCCTGGTACGAGTCTGCGAAGAAGCAGATTGGGGACACGGAGGAGAAGACTGTCGTAGATGGGAAAGAGCACCTGAAGATAACCGAGAGCAAGCTCGCTGCCGGTGAGAAGGAGCAATTCAAGGAGCTTCTCGACGTGATAAAGCAGAACAATAAGTGGTACTGGAAATACTTCAAGCTTGTCGTGAAATATTTCTCGCTTTACGTGATTTAGGGGGGAAAGAATGGGTTTCATAGAGAGATACGGCGAGGCGAAGAGGAAGAAGAAGAGCGTTCTTTGCATCGGGATAGACCCTGTCTCGCAGTTCCTTGAGCCTGGGGAAGGGGCGATAAGCAAAAGATATTTCGAGACTGCGAGTGAAATCGACGGGATGTTCGAGTTCTGCCTCGACATCATAAGGAAGACCTCGAGTCACTGCTGTGCGATAAAGCCCAACATGCAGTTCGTGATGGCCTTCGGGCTCGAGAGATTTAGAAAAATAAACTCCCTAGCCCATGAGCACGGGCTCGTTTCGATTCTGGACAACAAGCTCGGGGACATCGGCTCTACGAACAAATCATCATTTTACTGGGCGAAGCAGGCCGGCTTCGATGCTCTCACTTTCTCCCCGTTCGCAGGGAATATCGCAGAAGCAAGTGTCGAGGCCCACAATCACGGGCTCGGCCTGATTGTCCTGACATTGATGACGAACCCAGAAGCGAAATATTTTATGAGGGAAGCAAAAATCGAGGCGAAGCCGGGATATGCCTGGATTGCGGAGCATATTGGAAAAACCGGGGCAGACGGGGCTGTCGTGGGTTCTACGCACACGACGAAGGAGGAGGTAGCTGAAATCCGAAAGCTCATCGGCCAAGACAAGGTGATTCTTATACCTGGAATCGGGGCGCAGGGCGGGGATTTGACCGAGACAGCGAATGCTTTTGGGAAGAATGTGCTCGTGAACGTAGGAAGAGGAATAATTTATGCGAAAAACCCGGCCGAAGAGGCAAAAAAATACAACGAAATGCTGAAGGCGCTGTTCGCTTGAGAGAGGAGAATCACGATAAAACTTGATGGAAAACGAGATGAAAACATGATTAAGAAGATTCCCGAAATGGGTGAAATAAAGAAACGATTCATCAAAATGCTTCTCGAGAAGGGGGCGCTTAGGATTGCCAAGGGAAAAGAGGACTCCTTCACGCTGAAGAGCGGGAGGAAGTCGCCCTACTTCGTTAATATGGGGTATCTGACCGACGGCGAGGCTTTGCAGGAGGTCAAGAGAGCTTATGCTGGGGCTGCTGCGAGAATGGTGGAGGAAGGGAAGCTTGAGAGATTTGAATTCATCTTCGGGCCTGCTTACAAGGGGATACCGCTCGGCGCACTTATGTGCGAGGGCCTGAGCGAGTTCTATGGGATGAATACGAAATTCTTGTATGACAGGAAGGAGGAGAAGGCCCACGGGGACAAGGCAACTGACAAATCGATTGTCGGCGCCAATCATTTCGAAAAAGGCGGAAAAATCCTGATTGTCGATGATGTCATAACTACGGGCGGGACAAAGCTCGGCGTGTTCAAGAAGCTCGAGGAATTGGGCGAACATAAGGTTGTTGGGGTATTAGTGGCGATTGACAGGCAGGAGAAAATGGGGGATGCGCTGAACGTGGAGGAGAAGAGCGCAAGCCAAAGCATCGAAGAGAACTATGGAGTAAAAGTTTACTCTATCGGGACGATGCGGGATATTTACGAGCACTTCGAGAAGGGGATGAAGCTTGAGGTGAAGGAGGCTTGGCTTGAGTATAAGAAAAAATATGGAGCGAATTGAGGGAATGCTTGTGAAAAATTTATTGGCTACAAGGCTGGGAAAGTCCGAGCTTCGCAATCCGACTATCCTCAACTCTGGTTATCTCGGGGTGAACTCGGACGCACTGATTAGGGCTGCGAAAATGGGAGCCGGCGCCGTCACTTCGAAATCTTGCGGCCAGAAACCCAGAAAGGGACACCCGAACCCGACTGTTCTTCAATTCGGGGACGTGATAATGAACGCCGTGGGACTCTCGAACCCTGGGGCAGACGAAGAAGTTCCTGAAATCTTGAGGGCCGTGCAGGGGGCAGGGGTCCCCGTGATTGCGAGCATCTTCGCAGAGAGCGCGGAAGGATACGTTGAAGTTGCTGGGAAGATTTCGAAAGCAAGACCTGCCTTCATAGAGCTGAATATGTCCTGCCCAAATGTCCAGCTTGAGATGGGAATCCCGTTTGCCTGCGATTCAAGAAGTGCCGCACAAATAGTCGAAATGGTAAAGGACACTGTGAAAACTCCAATCATTGCCAAATTATCCCCGAATGTCCCTGACATCGCCTCGATTGCCAAATCAGTTGAAGAAGCGGGCGCTGATGCGATAAACGCAATCAATACGGTTGGCCCTGGGATGGTGATTGACGTTGAGGCGAAAAAGCCTGTGCTCGCGAACAAGGTTGGCGGGATTAGCGGGCCTGCAGTAAGGCCAATTGCGGTGAGGTGCGTCTGGGAGATTTCAAGGGCTGTTGAGATTCCTGTGATTGGAACGGGGGGGATTTTAACCGGCAGAGACGCAGTCGAAATGTTCATGGCGGGAGCGAGCGCTGTTGGGATTGGCTCGGCGCTGCATTACCGGGGGAATGAATCATTCAAGCTCATATGCTCGGAAATCGAAGAGTTCATGAAGAAGAACGGTTATTCGAAGCTCGGGGAACTGAGGTTGGAGGAATGAAATGCTTCACCAAAAGGCTCTCATAACGAAAGTCGAACAGGAAAATTTTAAGGTGAAAACATTCCATCTCGACCTCGAACTTGATGCCGAGCCTGGGCAATTTGTGATGGTTTGGATTCCCGGGCTTGATGAGAAGCCGTTTTGCGTTGCGGGGGTTAAGCCGCTCAGGCTCAGCGTGGCGAAAGTGGGACCGTTCAGCGAAAAGATGCACGAGCTAAAGAAAGGCGATTTTATTTGGATGAGGGGGCCGTTCGGAAAGGGATTTGAACTGAAGGGAAAGAAAGTGATAATGGTGGGCGGGGGGTATGGAGTTGCGCCTCTTCGATTTCTCGAGGAAAATGCGAGGAAAAAGGATATTGATGCCATCTTCATTATGGGCGCGAAAACATGCACTGAACTAATGAAAAAGCCTAAAGCAAAAATCCTGAACGTTTGCACTGATGACGGGAGCGAGGGGATGAGGGGACTCGTCACAGAACATCTCGAGGTGGCGCTGAAGGAAAAAGTAGATTGTGTCTATGCCTGCGGGCCTGAGAGGATGCTCGTGAAAGTCCTGGAAATTTGCGAGAAAGCCAAAGTAGAATGCCAGTTCAGCCTTGAACGGTATATGAAGTGCGGGTTCGGGCTGTGCGGCCAGTGCTCGTGCGGCGGGCTGATGGTGTGCAAGGATGGGCCTGTTTTCACCGGGAAAGAGTTAAGGGGAAATTCCGATTTTGGGAAAAAGAGGCTCGACGCTAGCGGAAAAGGGATTGAAATTTGATTGGAGGCGCGATTATGGGAATGAGCAAGAAGGATTTGACGAGGAGAAGGGCGAACATCCAGAACCGCATTGCGGAGCTTGAGCCGAAAGTGAGGATGGACCCGCTCAAGAAGCACCCCGAGATTCACGAGGAGTTGGCGAAATTGAAGGTGCAGCTTGCGGAGAACCGGTAGTTCTCACGCCTCAATCTTCTTTATCATCTTCACTACGAGGAGCTTTTTCAGCCACTTAAGGGCCTCTTTCCTATGCCTCCCTTTCTTTGAGAATTTCGAGAGCAGCTCGAGGCTTTCTGTATCGAGCTCCCGCACTATTTTCTGGAGATTGCGAAAAAGGCCTGCGCAGGCTTGAGGGACGATTTTTTCGTCTCCAGAGTTCGCCAGTCTCTTGAGCGATTCGAGCTCAGACAGTTTCGAGAGTCCCTTAATGGCGAGCTTTCTTGTCTCATCTGAAACCGCTGTCCTTGCCACATACTCCAATACTTCCGCGCTCTCCATCCTAACGAGCTCAAAAACCGCTCTTTTTCTCGATGCCGGACTCTTCGAGAACTTCGCGACATACCGGAGAACAACCTCGTCCTGGATTTTCACTATGTCGGAGGTCGTGAATGAAGAGATTTCCTCTATGAGCGAACGGGAAAGCTGGAGTTCGGATTTTTTCATCTCGTCGTCTATTGCCAGATAATCACCTTGTCGGTTCTAGGACTAGTCTCGTTTATTATGAAAGTGAGATTAATAAAAATAGCGAAACGGGGATTATCCGTCCCCGAACATGTCCGAGTAGGCGCCCCCCAGTTCCTCGTCATCTTGGCTGGGAGACGAGGACGGGGAAGAGCTGTAAGAGCTCGAATCCGAAGATTCGGAAGTCGAAGCTGGCTGCTCCTGAGCCTCCATCGAATCCATGAACGAGAGCGAAGGGACTGAATCAGCGCTTGAAGAAGAGTAGCTTGGTTGCGCAGAAGATGTTTGCGAAGCCTTGTTCGCCAGGAGGGAGCCTGCAGAGATTGTCCTCTTCTCCCCACACGAGGGGCAGCTGACTTCAAGGAGAAGGTTGTCGACAGCAAGGTCAGTTGAAAGCTCAAGCGAATACTCGCGACCGCACCCGCAAATAAATGTCTTGCATATCTTCAGGGATTCCTTCATAAACGCCACCTCGTTCCCATTCACTTTACAACTTCACCAAGAGCGAAAGTCCTGTGAACCGCTGTTATGCGGATTTTTAGTTTTTCGCCTGCTTTTGCCCCTTTGACAAAGACTACGAAACTTTCAATGTGGGCAATGCCGTCGCCCTTGTTGCCCTGCGCATCAATCGTGACCTCGTATACTTTTCCTTGATCAACGGGCGGGTCGAAGAAAGTCATCAGAACACCCCATATCTTTTTCCCTAATTTTTCTTTTTGGCCTTCGGGGCCAGTGTTTTCTGGAGCTTTTGGTGCTTTTGCTCGAGCTTCTTGTTCATCTTCTTGTGTTTCTCGACTAGCTTCAGCGAGTTCTTGTGGTTGGATTCGGCTGCTTTCAGCTTCTTGTTTTCCCGTTCAAATCCAGCTACCTTTTTTTGAAGGGAGATCAATGCGTCCTTGGCTAATTCTACTCCTTTCTGGAGTGCCCGGCATTTCTTTTCAAGCCCCTCTTTATCCCTCTCAAGCACATCATTTTCCTTCTCAAGATTTTTCTCATTCTCAGCTATGATTTCCTGTGTTTTCTTGCTGTTCTCTTCTGAAATCCTGAAATCCTCTTGAGTCTGCGCGTATTGCTTCGATACGTTCTCGATGTCAGCAGCCAGTTTCTTCAGGGTTTCGACATTCGCGGCGTTCTCAGTCTCGAGCCGGTTTATCTGTTCCTGGAGCCGGACTATCTCGGCTTCCTTGCTTGACTTGTATTGCTCGAATTCGGAATTATGCTTGCTTAACGAAGATTCTATCTCTTCTTTCGGTACGAAACCGAGCGCATTAGCGATTCCCTTCAAGACCATAGCATCACCTTCTTGGGCATTAATCCTTCTTCCCTAACAGATAAAGCATTATCGCCTTCTGGATGTGGAGCCTGTTTTCTGCCTGATCAAAAACTATGGATTGCGGCCCGTCAATTACTTCCGCCGTCTGCTCGAAGCCCCGCATCGCCGGCAAACAGTTCATGAAAACAGCATCCTTCTTCGCCATCCCCATAACTTTTGAATTGACCTGGTAAGGCAGAAGCGCCTTAACCCGGGCCTCCTTCTCGCTCTCCGGTATGTGGTAACTCATCCAAGAGTCGGTATAGACTACATCAGCTCCTTTGGCAGCTTCTTTAACATCGCCAGTTACGACCAGTTTCCCGCCGTTTTTCGAACAAAGTTCCGTTACATCATCAAAAACTTTCCTTTGTGGCTCGAACTGTTCCTCGGGGGGGCAACAGACCGCAATCTCGAAACCTACCACTCCGGCAGCGTACATAAGGTCGTGAGTGACGTTGTTGTTGCAGTCACCGAAATAAGCGAGCTTGATTTTCTCGATGCTCTTGCCCTTTTCCTGTATAGTCATGAGGTCGCACAGAATCTGGCAAGGATGGGCGAAGTTCGAGAGTGCGTTTATCACCGGGACATCGGCATGCTTGGCGAGCTCCTCCAGGTCAGAGTGCGCGAATGTGCGCGCCATGATAATATCCACATAGCGCGAAGCTGTGCGAGCAGTATCAGATATTGATTCCTTTTTCCCCAAGGGCGAATCCTTTATCGAGTAGAATATCGCATGCCCGCCCAACTGTGTCATCCCAACCTCGAACGACAGCCTTGTCCGAAGGGAAGGCTTCTCAAAAAGCATAAGCAGCGTCTTATCCTTTAGCGCTGTCGCGTAGGCATTAGGGTTCTTCTTGATTCTCTTGGCCCACTCGATTATGTGTAATACTTCGGGTTTCGAAAAGTCATTCACGGAAAGTAAGTTTCGTTTTGCCATTTCGTAGCCTCCTCCCTCATATTTCAGTGGTTCCTTTTAATAATTTTCGCAGGCACCCCGCCAATAAAAGATCCTGCCGGCACATCAGAGTTAACTAACGAACAGGCCGATATGCACGCCCCATCGCCAATTTCGACTCCCGCCAATACCGTACAGTTTGCCCCGACCATTACTCCCTTCCCTATTTTAACTTGCCCGGTTTTCAGTTCCTTGATAAGGAATTCGTGGGCAAGGATTGTAGAGTTATACCCGATTATCGAATTATCGCCAATTTCAATCAATTCCGGGAAGAATATGTCCAAAACCGCCCCGAGTCCGAAAGAAACGCCTTTCCCGATTTTAGCCCCGGCTAAACGGTACAAAAATCGTTTTAACCTAAGAGAAGGGGCAAAACGAGCGGAATAGATTAATATGAAATTGAGCATCGTTTTCACTGGATTCTTAACCTTCCACCAAGATGACATTGAATTCTCCCCCGATACTTTTATTGAGGTGAGCCTGCGCAAAGCCATAGCTGGGATATAGGAATAAAATAATAAAAAGGAGAGCTTGGCTCATCAAAGGCGAACTGAGCAGTTTCTTGCGCTTCGGTTCGCCTAAAGCATTATCTGCTCGACACCGGATAAGTCAAAGTTTGCTGCTTTCTCGCCCTCGACAGTTGTCTTGCCGACAATATGCGGGGAGGTGATGCCCGTCATTATAGAGGTTACTCTAACGGTATCTCCCATCGCAGGATCAAGCCTCGCGCCCCAGATAACGTTGGCTTCCTCGTAGAACGCTTCTGTAAGCTGTTCTCCGATTGAAGTTGCTTCTCCAAGGGTGAGGTTTGCGCCACCTGCTATATGGATAAGAGCGCCTCGAGCTCCGGTGTAGTCGATATCCAGAAGCGGGTGATCAAGGGTGCTCTTAACTACCTGCCGCACCTTGTCATTTCCCTTGCCATCGCCTACTGAAATCATCGCAACTCCCGCATTGCCCATTATCGCCCTCATATCCGCGAAGTCGATGTTCACCAGGCTCGGGAACATTATGGTGTCTGAGATTCCCTTAACTGCATGGGCAGTGAGTTCGTCAGCCACTGCAAAAGCCTGGTTTAGCGGAAGGTTCGGAACATAGCTCACAAGCCGGTTGTTGTCGATTATCACTACCGTATCTGAGGCTTTTTTCAACTCTTCTATTCCCCAAACGGCCTTTTGCATCCTTATCCTTTCAAGCGAAAAAGGGTATGTAACCATTGACACCACGATTGCCCCTTGTTCCTTCGCAAGTTGGGCTATAACCGGGGATGCCCCAGTGCCTGTTCCTCCTCCCATTCCAGCGCAGAGAAACAAGAGCTGAACACCGTCTATGGCAGCACGGAGTTCATCCTTGCTTACTTGGGCACATTTGGATGCTACTTCAGGGAATCCTCCGGCACCAAGGCCTTTGGTTATGCTCCTGCCTATGAGGATTTTCTTATCCGCGCTTATCATTTTCAAATGAAGATTGTCAGTATTAACTGCAATTGTTTCAGCGCTCTTTATCCCCATTTGGGATAACCTGTTTATTGTGTTACATCCTGCTCCCCCAACTCCAATAACCATTATCTTGACTTTATCAGAGCTGCTCGCCCCGATATCGCCTAATATGCCGCTTCCACCCCCCACGGGGGAATCAAATAGTCCATTCATCCCCAACACCTTCCAAGCTTTTTAATGCACACAGGTCGCCGAATCTAAATAAATAAAAATAAATAAAATAAAGGAAAAAGGAGGCAATCAGCCGATTACCTCAATGTCCGGGTAGGCGTTTACCTCTTTCTCGCCCTCTTCTAGAGCCTGTCCGAGAATGCTTGCGCCCTTGACTCCGGTCACGATGGCAACTATCTCAATCTTGCCGTCGTATCCTGGAATCAGGCGGGCTCCCCACTTAACATTCGCATGCGGGTCCATTCTTTCGGTAACAATCTCTCCTGCCTTAATCGCATCACCAAGGGTTAGGTCTGCGCCTCCTGAGATGTGGATAACTGCTCCTCCAGCACCCTCGAAGTCAACATCGAGCAAGCGATTCTTGAGCACACCCTCAGCTGCACCGCTGACCTTGTCTGTGCCCTTGCCTTCGCCAACTGCGATAAAACCTACTCCGCCCCCAACCATGATGGCCCTAACATCGGCAAAATCGATGTTGATAAGGCTTGGTTGGGTGATTGTCCACACAAGGCCTCCAATCGCCTTAGCAAGAATCTCATCTGCAACGGCAAATGCCTCGTTCATCGGAAGGTTTGGAACAAGCTTCACGAGCCTGTTGTTGTCGACGATAATCACAGAGTCAGAAACTTTTCTGAGCTTTGCAATGCCTTCGTCGGCCTTGATTCTCCTTGCCCTCTCAAGGTTGAATGGGTATGTCACCATGGCAACGGTTATTGCACCCTGCTCCTTCGCCATCTCGGCAATGACCGGAGCTGCACCAGTACCGGTGCCTCCCCCCATACCGCCGCAAAGGAACACCAGATGGGCCCCTTCGAGCTCTTTTTCCAAGAGTGGTCTGTCCACCTCGGCTGCCTTCGCACCAACGTCGGGATAACCACCGGCCCCTAGGCCCCTGGTTATGCTCTTCCCGATTAGCAGCTTTTTAGCCCTGTCATCTATGATGGTCAGGTGCTGCCTGTCGGTGTTCACTGCCAAGAGTTCTGTGCCCTTCACACCAGCTCTGATGAGCCGGTTGATGGTGTTGTTGCCTGCCCCGCCTACACCCACTGTCACGATCTTTATTTTCTCTGAGCCGAATGTTTCTTGAGCGGGCTCGCGCTCTCCAACTACGTTTTTTATGATGCTTTCCATACTGATCGCCTGTTTCATTTCTTAAACCACCTCTATTTAAATACTTTTCGGCGAGACAGAAAAGCATTCTCCTTCCTCTTTTCTCGATTTTAGAGCATTTTTAGAGCTTAAAAAATGTCTTTCCATAAACAATAGTTCTTATTCTGCTTTAAAACGGCCTGAAAACGCTTATTTTAGAAACAAAATGTAAAAAATTAAAAGATATTTCTTGCCTTGATTCTTGTTTATTAACATTTTTAATGTTTTTTTTATAGAAAATGAAGAAACAATTAGTTAAAAACTGAAAATAAGCATTTTTAGAGTTTCTTTTCAATATTTAGAACAAAAGAAATGATTTTCTTTCTTTTAAATTAGTTTTATAGGAAAAAAACTCTTTAAAAGAACGCATAAAGTTTCAAGAGCTAAAATACTGCTTAATATTACTATTCAACCGTAACTTTTCTCTGTTTTCCGTAAAGTTCGACCACTTCATTTACCGTCGTAGAATCCTCGGGCCCTTTGTCCGCACGGATTCCATGAATCATGCGCGGGAAACGGAGCGCGTAACCGGTTTTTCCCCTCCCGCACGTGTGCATCGGGGAACGGGTTATCTCGTCCGCAGCCACGGTAATCACGTATTTCGGCTCGACCCAGACATCCGCTTCAAGAAGGGAATCGACCTGGCGCGGCTTTTCCTTTTCAGAAATTTGTTTGAGCGTCAGTTCGAGTTCGACCATCTGTTCCTCTGAGAAGCCCGAGCCGATTTTTGCAATTGTTCGGTAAACGCCTGCCTCATCGTCGTAGACCCCGCACAGCAGGCCGCCGAATGCAAATTTCGTGCGCTTGCCTTTCCCATAATAGTAGCCGAGGATGACCAAGTCGAGCGTATCCGCCAATTCCGCCTTGTAAGAACGCTTCAATTTTATCCACGCGAATTTCCTTGCGCCTGCGACATATGGCGCCTCGAGGTCTTTGGCAATCACTCCTTCAAGGCCCCTGCCGATGCAGTCCTCGAAATAAGTCTGCAGTTCGGCCGGGTCGTCAGTCGTTATGGAGTCCGAAACGGCTATCGTCTTATTCTCGATTATTGATTTCGAAAGCGCCTCTCTTCTTGCTTTATAAGGCTGTTTGGTGTAGTCCGTCCCATCGCGAAAAAGGAGGTCGAACGCAAAAAGCTTTAGCGGGAAAACCTGCGACATCTCCTCGATACCGTATTTTCTCTTCCTCTGGATGGTCAGTTGGAAAGGCCGATATTCGCCGGTGAGCTCGTTGAACGCAATCGCTTCTCCCTCGAAAATCGCTTCCTCTGCTGCGATGTATTTTGATGCGGCCTCAACGATTTCCGGGAACATGCCTGCCATGGGCTCGAGCTTTCGCGAGAATATTTCAATCTTGTTTCCCCGTTTATGAACCTGGCACCTGAAGCCGTCGTATTTCGCTTCGACCGCACATTTCCCTATTTTTTCTATTATTTCCTCCGCGGAGGAAAGCCTCTCGGCAAGAGCCGGCCTGACTGGGCTGAACACGCTCATCTTGAAATCAATTATCTTGTCAGGGTTCTCGAAAAGGGTTTTCGCGACAAGGCCCAAATCATTCGAGAGGTTGTACGCCCGCTCCAACTCCTCCCTTATGCTCTTGTCGCCTTTCCTGTAAAAGGAGAGCGCGTCGAGAATGGTCGGGTCGCCTACCCCGAGCCTCAGCCTTCCAAGGGGGAACCTGACCAGGTAGCGGGCCTCGAGGGGCTCTGCGCTGTTCAGCAATTTTATGAGTATCCGGATTTTCGTGTCTTGGCTCCCAACCCCAGAGGTATGGGCAATTTTCATGAAAGAATCGAAGACCATTCCGACAGTCAGGATATTGCTGGACAGGGATTCCTGCGTTTTTTTCGACATGATGTTCTCGGCGGCCTTGCCTATGTCCCCGGTCTTTTTGTATTCGTCTTCAACGATTTTTATGGTTCGCAAACCGGATGCTACACGGATAGCCTCTTCGACGAATTTTTCCCCCATCCCGACTTCTATGTTCTTGTGCGGGGGCGCGATGCTCCCCTGGGTGAGGTAGATGATTTTGTCTATCTCTTCTGGTGACGCTTTCTTGAAGAGTTCGGAAAGGATTCCGGTTATCTCGAGCCTCCCTGTTTTCGACTCGATCTGGTCATACGTGTTTGCTAATTCGAGGAATCGCATAAGAGGTTATTGATGGACCTTTTATAATAAGTTGGTGGAAAAAAGCGAAAAACCTAAAAAGGCATACTGGAATTTTATTCCATGGAAGACATTGATTACGGGAAACTGCGTTGGACAGACGACCCGCCGAGAAATCCTGCATGGAAAACCGCGCTCTTATTGTTCGTAACTATTTTTCTGATGAACTACGCTTATAGCCAGAATATCAACTATCTGGCCCTTTCGCTTGTTTCCGCTGGTTTCTATTTATATTTCTCGCTAAGCCAAAAGGGAATTGGCAACCGGATGAAAATTTATGAAAACGGAATCCTTGCCTCTGTTCGCGTCAGAGGCTCGATGATTTCTCTTCCAAGTCAAAGGTTCTTAAGGCGAACCCTCATTGGCAAGATCGAGCTCGAGACAAAAGGGTTAATGACGAAGAAAAGCAAGCTTCAGATTGAATATGATGGGAGATGGTTCTCTGCCAATCTCGAGAATAAAGAAGGATTCGTTTCATCGTGCAGGAAACTAAAAAAAGAGGTTTCTGGTTAATTTTCTCCACCTAGCTCTCTTGCCATTGCAAGGCTTACTTTCATTATGTTGGGGATGGGATTGCCTGTCCCATCCGCCAATATTTCTCCGTTCGGTCCTACCACCATAAACGCTTTCGGATTAGTTCGTATGATTTTTTTTATTAGAGCCTGAAGTTTCTCCTCATCTTTAAGAATTTTCATAATCTCTCTCGCTTTCTCGTTGCTCTTGCAAAGCCTGCCCACCCCTAATTCGATTTCCTTGAATTCGTACGAGTTTATTTCATTCCTCCCAATGAACTTCCCGATATGCAGTGCGAGTTCAACATTATCACTGCCCCCGAACTTTTCCCTGTTCTCGATAACAAATTCGATGTACCGTATGTAGCTTAGAAGGGCGCCCGCATTATCGCTATAGAATTTCCGGTCAGTGTCATTAAGCGAAATCATCCTGGATCAGCTCCTTCCTTCTGTTTTTTCTTCTTGGCTTGATTTATGTAAAATTCAACGGCGTTAAGGTGCAAATCAACATATGGTTTTACGCTTGAGTCTGCTAGGGCTAATTGAGACAATTTATTCGATTGGTCATCCATATCTTTTCTTGCATCATCAAGCCGTTTCTGATTACGGCGTTCATCTTCGCCTAGTTTTAGACTTGAGCTACCGGTCAAGCTATCGGCAGCATCAATCAAGATGGCGCAGGTTCCCCAAAGAACGGGAATCAGTCTCGTTGCATTGTTCTCAGCCACCTGACTCGTCATATACATTATCGTCCGGTTAACTTCTTGGTCCCCCTTAAGTGCGCTGAGGGGCGTATAAAATTTACTGGAAGTAGATTTGTAGACGTCGTTTCTGCTTATAGTCTTCGCGGTTTCCTTGAACGCAAAGAGCTCGTCATCATTCAGAAGCCCGCCAAGGTCTTTCGAGATTCTCTGATTTATAACTTGTTCTCGATTGACTAATCCCCTTGTCTCGAAGTCCAGCAGTGTGTAATAGGCGAGGACTTGCAGAGTGAACATCTTCTCATTCATCAGTTGATTTCCTTGGTCAACCGTAAGTGAGTCCAGGTAATCGAGGACTTGCGCTGCGTATTTTGGCGACGCTTGGAAGGTTTCTTGAAACTTTTTTAGTATTTTGGTCAGCCGGTCATTGTCGGCTATACTTGCTTCAGTCCCGTCTTTTTTAGTCCCAAAAAGCTGTAAGAGCGTAGCTGCCCCAAACAGGTTGCCTTGAGTGAATTTTCCGCCTACTTGTTCATTCAGCTTGGGATTTAGGAGTTTCGTCGTGGCCTTCTTCTGCAGGTCTGGGCTGAATATTAAGCCCTCGGCTTGCATGAGGTTGTTCAGTGCTAATTGTATGTCTTTGAGAGTCGCGTTTGGCGGAGCGGATACTGACAAAATTCCCGCCCCAGGGCTATGCATGGCAAAACTAGCCATGACTTCCGAAGAATCTACCTGAGGCGGGATATTGACAAATTCGTTTTTGGCCTTGAACTCGGTCTGGGCTTTGGTATGGCCTGTTTTAATTGTTTTCGCCAAATCCTGAGCCGCCTCGTCAGGCGTCATATTTTTGGGTGATGCCCCGGGGACAATAACCGGGATCATGTGTAATATTCTGGAAACGAGCGAGGCCGAATCTGTTTTCGTTTCGCTTTTATCGCTGTCGGTTTGCTTTTGCGCTAGCTGCCCGGTTGGCAGTTTTTTCTCTGGGTCGTTCCTCTTCTGGTCCATTGCCTTCGTTAGATCCTCCTTTTTGAAACCGGTGACTTCGAAAATGAAAACCATCCCATCCCTCCTGAATGGTTATGGAACCTGCAGTATATATAAATATGGGGAATATTGTAACATCATGGAAATGCGCGATGTGGCGATTGTTCTGGTGATTTTGGCCGGGGTGCTTGCGCTCAAGGGTTTTTATGAAATTTTTTCGACTCTCCCAGTATGGACCGTTTATGTAATTATTGCCTTATTTTTAGCTTTTTCAATCTTGGGCATATTCTTGCTTCTTGGCGATTTGGGCAAAAAGGCAAACACTGGGCTTGGATTTTCAATCTCGGGGGTATCAATCGACGCAAAGAAGGCGCTTGGAGATGCCTTGGTTTTTTG
The DNA here is from genome assembly GCA_021813385.1 of Microcaldota archaeon. GTDB lineage: Archaea > Micrarchaeota > Micrarchaeia > Burarchaeales > JAKAKT01 > JAKAKT01. The sequence continues at coordinate 2,054 of JAKAKT010000020.1, read as the reverse complement.
GCTGAACTGGCCGTGGTGGATTCTGATGATTGCGCTATGGAAACTTTTTGAGTTATGGACTTCGGAAGCCGTAAAAAGATTGTGCGTTTTATTTGGATTGGACACTGAAACCCGGGTTCCTTTGATTGGCTCGCCCTTGGTTCCGATGTCTTTCTTTGCAACCTATATCGGGCTCGTTTTAATCACTGCCCTGTTCACTGTGATAAATCCCATATCACTGAGAGGGCCGAGAGGACCACGTGCAGGTGAATGCCCCCGGTGCAAGGCAAAACACGGCTTGGCTGATAACTACTGCTCGAATTGCGGGGCAATACTTCCGCGGAAAAAATTATAAAAATAAAAGAAGCGCGCCCCCTTCGAAGGGCGCCCGAAGTTTTAACAGTTACAGTTCGTCTTTATGACGTAGGTCAGAGTCGAACTCGAGCCCGCCTTCACCGGTATCTTCCACTGGACCTCCGAGGTGCTCTCTTTCGTGTGGCTGAAGTTCTCCTCGGTGATGTCCCAGTCGCAATACGGGTGCTCGACAACTGTGACAACCACGTCCTCTTTCTTGTGGTTTCTGAGCTGTATCTGGACCGTGTCCCTCGAGCTGCAGTAGCTTCCCTGGTGGTCCATCACTTTCCTCTCGCCAACCACATCGAAGGCGTTGCCCACGTAAAGTTTCATCTGCTCGTTCTCCGGGGTGTGGTCTATCGAATCCTCCCCGAGGAATTGCAGCTGCCCGCTCGTATCGGGTTTGTAAATTCTGACAGTTCCTTTTGGCAGCGGAATGCCAAGCCCGTTTGTCTTCGAGTTGTTTATGTTGAGCTTCACTTGCACTTTTGTGGAGCGAGCTCCGTCGAAGATTAGTTCCTTTTCGGCCGGTACGTTGCTTGATGTGAACAGTGATACTTGCTTTATCTGGCTGTCCTTTATTGTGGTCGGCCTCTGGAGAGTATAAAGGTGGTATTCGAATAAGCCCTCTTCGCTAAATTGTGGCGCAGCTTCATATGCTACATCGCTCCTTGCATAGCCTGCTGCAGCATTCAGTGTCTTTGCTGCCCTCGGGGCGTAATGGATATCCCCTGCCACTAGCTTGAGCTTAGCATCCTTGAAGGTGGTGCCCGCGTAGTTGGTTATCGTGACCCATCCATTCATGTCGACGCGGTTGTCATCCTTGTTCGCGACAGCGATATAGCTGGCTTCCCAGGTGATTCCGCTCGTGAGATAGCTGACCTCGAGGTCATGCTTCCCGCCCTGGACCGCATTCACGAGCCAACTCAGCGTCGGGCTTGTGAGAAGGCCTTCCGGGAGGACCGGGTAGTTTATCTGCCGTATCCCGCCCTGGATATTCACAATGCCGTCCTTGGTCTGAAGAACAATACCGTTGTCGTAGCTTAAAAGGGTCCCGTTGATTTCGAAGCTTTTGTCGCCATTGTATGTGACGACGGTTATCTCCTTATCAATATATTTCTGGAGCAGCTTGTTCTGGCTCACGAGGTCAAACTCGTAATTCTGCTCGAGGAATTGCGACGGGGACGTCTTGTCCTTTACCGTGACTGAGGTAGGGAGAATGTGGGAAGCCACGTTCTTGTAGCTGAGCCACTGGTTTCCAACCCCGAGAACCGCGTTCCTGACCTCCTTCACGAGCCCGATGCCCGTAGTTGCCTGGTAAGTGAGCCTGGCGATTTGCTGGGCGTTGTAAGGCGAGTAGTAAGAATATGGGTCGTAGTAGCCCGAGGAAGACGGCGGCTGATAGACCGTTATCTCGACTGAAGTCGGCTCCGAGGCCGTCGAGTCGGCCCAGAGAGCGGCAAACATGCCGCACAAAAGCAGAACTGCCAATATTTTCCTCACGAAAACCACCCCGAATAATTTTACTGATAGGTTAATCCCGCGAATAGTTAAAAAAGCTTCGAAATCGTTCGGCGGATAACGAACGAATGACGTATGTGTTTAGCCCCTGACGGCAGCCACTAATGCCCCTCTCGGCTCGACTCCTTGCAGTTCCCAAGTCGCAACAACCGAAGCAAGCACCTCATAAATACCCGCGCCCTTCTCGTTCCTGAGAGTCC
>JAKAKT010000006.1 GCA_021813385.1 Microcaldota archaeon | reverse complement strand
AGGATAGGATGAAAAACTAGAGGGACCTGAACCACTCTGAGAGCGAGACGCGGTGGGTTGTCGTCTCCTTGTCGATTTTTAGCAATCCCTTCTGTTCAAGCCGGTCGAGTGAAAGGGCGAGGCTCGATTTCGCAATTTCGCACTTCCGCTCAAGCTCGCTCCTCTTAATCTCGCCGCCTTCCTCCAAAATCCTCTCGACAATCTTCACGTCGTTCTCATTCAGCGCCTTCATCACGTTCCGCATTCCTTCGGTGGCGAGAATGCCCTTTTTCGGTTTTCTCATGTTGAAGTAGTAGAAGAAAATCACGAGCAGGATTAACAGAAGCGTTGCGCCGATTGCCACGGCAAGGATTAACCATTGCGGGATACCCGAATCCCCGCTTCCTCCATCTTTTCCCCCGCCTTGGTCCCCTCCTCCGCCGTTCCCTCCAATGCTAAAGAACACATAATCAACTTTCACTTCCCTCAGGCTGCTGGTGGATGCCCATGCCACGACCACTGAATCCTCCTCGCTCATTATCACTCCCGAGGAGGGCGTAACCTCGGAAACTGAAGCCTGCTTGGGAAGCGAGGCCGAAGCGTATAGGTTGGTTATGTTCTCTGGGATTGCAAGGGCGAAGCTGTAAGTGTCGCCGTTTTTGCTTACCAATTTTTCGGTCCTATACGAAACAGTGGCCATCCTGTCCTCTGTGAGCGAGAGGAATATCGTGCTTCCGGATTTCGTGTACAAAACACCTTTGACATAAGGCGCCGCCACATCAGCCGGGAGCGAGACCTCGAGCGGCCCTTGCCCGCTGAATGTCGCAAGGACGAATGCGCCCCCATCCTGGTTCACTATCACTTCGTAGTTCGCTCCCATCTGGGCAGAGACGATGCCCAGCAGAAGAAGTAACAGAACCGATAAGAGATTGTTTCTCATTATGGCACCTATTGAGAGACTATGCCGAGCACCTTATTATATATCTTTATTACTCCCTCGATGGTGCCCATGCTTGAACCAACTGTTATCTGGCCAACTTGCTTTGTCGAGCCGTCTTCTTTGGCGATCAGGGGAACCGCCTGCTCAGTCTGCCCGCTTGCGATTGTGGGTGGGATTATGTATTGCTTGCCGTCGACGATTGCCCCTCCGCTCACGTATTCGATCCCGTTCGCTTCCATCGCATCGATTATCTCGCTCGCGCTTTTATCATCCGCAAGCATCTCTCTTATCTTGCTGGTCCCTAGCATCTTCTTTTTCACTAGGTTGACTGATACTGCTTGCGCTGACTCACCGGCAGTCATCCGGCCAATCGTGCTCCCGCTCGAGTCAACTATTTGAGGCTTGCCCTGCGTCTCATCGAGCACGTAATTCACATAAGAATCCACAAGCTCCTTCGCCTCGCTTGCGACCGTCGGGTCCTGCGATCCTAAGTTCTCGAGAATCTTCTCTTTCACTTGCGGGTCGGCTTTCTGCAGCTCATAGCTGAGCACGCTGACACGGGTTGAGGGTTGCTCGAGCTCGTTAGCACTGAGCATGCGGGGGACTGCGATAGTGTTGGTGGGTATAACCTCGCTTACAGCGGTTGGTGCTTCAGCTGTTACTTGGCATGCGCACGTGGTTCCGCTTTGGACGCATCCTGCTGGGCAGGTTGGCTTTGGTTCGGTTATGGCCCCGTAGCTGTCCGTGAAATAGCACTTCTCGTCATAGTATGTATCGAAGCTGCCATCATCAAAGCACTGCTCCTGGTTCCTGCTCGCGCACTTGAAGTTCCAGTAGCCCGTGTCCCCGCCGACCTCGAACAGCTCGTTTTTCAGAAGCGATTTGTCGTTGCAGCTCCTAGTTTCCCTCTGAAGCATGATTTTCGTGGTCGGAATTGAAGTAGAGGGTTGGAACTCGCACCACTCGTTATAGTAAGTGTCAAAGCTCCCGTCATCATAGCACTGCTCCTGCTTCCTGTCAGCGCACATGAAATTCCAGTAGCCGGTTCCCGCGCCCACCTCGAATACCTGTTCTGTCTTATTTCCCATCGCAGGCAAATAAAGGGAATCATCAGCACAATTCCTGTGCTGCCTGTGCAGTATTATCCTGGTCCCTAGGACTTCGTTGTGCGGGGTGCAGGTGCAGCTAGACCCGGACTCCGATTTTACAAGAGTGCATCCCGGCTCGCAGACAGGCTCTTTTTGGCAGGTGCAGGTGTTCCCGCTCTGAGTGCATCCTTCGGGGCACACGGGTTTGGGATTCTCGATGCACTTGCACGTCTTGCAGCCGTTGCCGTCTACTGAACAAACTATCTGGGTGCCCTGGGCACACATGACGCCGACCTCCGGGCAGACCGGTTTTGGCTTCTCGATGCACTTGCACGTCTTGCAGCCATCGCTGCCTATTTCGCAAACAACATTCGATTTGTCGACTGGGCATTGTATTTGAATCATCGGGCAGTTCTGGGGTTTCGGGATGCATTTGCATGTCGTGCAGCCATCGTAACCTGTCTCGCACATCTTTGTCAGGCTCTCTGCACATTGGAGGCCTTGAATCGGGCACTCGTTCTTGCATTTCCCCGAGTAAGCTATATCGATTCCAGCGCATTTAGCCATGCACCCATTGCTGTAAGTCTTCCCGTCGATGCCGCAAACTGGCGAATAGTCAGCAGTACAGATGCAGGCTCCTTGCGGCTTCTCGACCTTCACCATAATCGAGGCCCAGCTCATAGGACGAACGCTCTCAATTGGCTGGGGCGGGGCAACTACGCCCGTATCGCTCGGAACATTACTGGGGACATAAACGTCCGTGTAGTAAGGGGATTTGGAGTCTGGGTTCGGGTTGGTGGTGGTAGTTGTAGTAATCTCGACCGGTTTGCTCGGGACAGAAACGCCCTCGAAATAATACGCGTACCAGTCATTGTAATTGGAGTACTGGGAAACCCAGGTCGGGCATGCATTCTTCCACTCCGGGTTTGTGAGTGAGTTGCAGTAGGAGTTTTCCCTGCCAGTAATCGCGTGGTAAATTGTCTTGAGCTCTAGATAGCAGACTTCCTGTTTTTCCAAAACCACTTGGGTGCAGACATCTGTCCTGTATGAGAATGTTGAAGGGCTCGACCCAAAGCTCCCCCCTCCAACCCCGCTTCCTGTCGACTGCTGGACCGGAGTGTCCGGATACGCCGGTATCTGAACTGGTTTTTCTGGATTTACGGGCATCGGGACAGGTTCGCTGTAAGACGTGTAAGGTCCGCCGTAATATATGCTACACGCCAAAACATACAATTTCTCGCCATTCGGGAACTCGAGCGTGTAGGGTGTGCCTTGTGTTAGATAGACTTGCCTGAACTGGTTTCCATTGCTATCGTACAGCTCGAGTATTGCGTATGGCTTTTCAAATCTGGCCTCGGTAGCTGGTGATGTTTGGGTTGAGCCCGAGATTGCGTCACCTGGATTCTTGGGGGCGTTGAGTATGTTGCCTGCGTAGTCAACCTCACCCAGAACGACCGCTTGGAGTCTCACCATGTATCCATCCGAAGAGACAGACCCGCCCTCATAGGTTCGCTGGCAGAGGCTTTGGGCATAGGAGCTGATTATCACACGGCTAGAAACTGTTTCAAAGGGGGCTACTGGACTCGAGCTAGAACCGAAATCGCTGCCTGAAGAACCTCCGCCCACTCCAAAGCCACCTCCTGAACTCGCGGAAGTGGAACTGGCACTTGTGCCATAAATCTTGACTGCCGGTGTCGCGCCCCCGCTTGTCGCAGTGGAGACTGCGAAAGAAGTCTGTGCGCTTCCGCCTCCATCGACCCATCCGCTCGCAACCTTTGTGAGGATTGCAGTATCGAGTGATTCCTGGCTACTGCCGGAAGAGTATGCCAGCACTGAGTCTGCCGCGGCATACTGCGTCCCGAGCAATAGAAGGGAGAGCATGATGCAGATAATCGCTTTTCCAGAGATTGGCTTTTCGTTCCTTTCCATTCACAACACCCCTAGATGCTGAAGAGCGCGAGCAGGTATATGGTGATTATGAGCGCCACCATCCCGGCTGCCTCAAAGAGCACGTTTTTTATCGAATTGAGCATAAACTCACGTACCCCTTGGAACATGAACGGAATATATATGCTGACCTGAACAGGGATGGACGGGCTCGCTCCCGCTCGACGTTAAATTGATGAACGAAAGTGAACAGAAGAAGAACTAACTACTTTATCCCTTCTTCCCGATTAGCATTATCTGCGCGAGGAGCGCCTCCAATTGAATCCTCTCATTCGCGCCCTCGACCATCCTGAAATTGTACTCTCCAATCCTGTCGACTAGCGCGAGCTTGGTCCTGTCCGGAATGTCGAGCCTCGTGACCTCCCGGTAAATCTGGAGCATGACTTCCTCCCCGCCCATCCCGTATTCAATCAGGACATGGTCGAGCTTGTCCCTTGCCTCCAGGAATTTCCCTTCAATCGCCAGGTTGAGCATCTCCTTAATCTCTTGCGGTTTTGCGAGCGAGGAGGTCTTGTAAACTGTTTCAGCGCCGATTTTCTTCGAGACGAGAGAAGCTCCCTGGAGCGCGTTTATCGCCTTCCTCATATCCCCTTCTGAAACATAAACCAATGCGTCAAGCGCCTCTTTCTCCAGGTGCAAGTGCTCCGCTTTGGCGACGTGCTCGAGCATCTTTATCACGTCATCCTTTTGGAGCGGCCTGAACCGGAAAACCGCGCACCTGCTCTGGATGGGCTCGATGACTTTCGATGAATAGTTGCAGGAGAGGATGAACCGGGTGGCAGATGAATAGAGCTCCATCGTCCTCCTTAGGGCGTGCTGGGCATCGGAGGTGAGCGCATCCGCCTCGTCCAGGAATATGATTTTGAACGGAACCTCCTTGAGAGCGCTATAGCTCGCGAAATCCTTAATTCTGCCCCTCACAACGTCGATTCCCCGTTCGTCGCTCGCGTTCAATTCGAGAATGCTTCCAGTGAAGTCGTCCCCGAACAAATCGTGGGCGAGGGCGAGGGCCGCCGTGGTCTTCCCTATCCCCGGGGCGCCTGCGAAAAGGAGGTTCGGCATGTTCTTCGCCTGGACATAAGCCTTGAGCCGCTCGATGACCTGCTTCTGCCCAGCTACGTCATCAAGTTTTTTCGGCCTGTACTTCTCGGTCCAAGGAAGTTCTGTTTCCATAAAATAGCCCCGCTAGTCATTTTGTAAGAAAAAGATAATAAGGAATCGGTGCTAGGCAGTCGGTTTGCTGTCGCTATCCCTGCCACTTGAGAGGGTGTCAACAATCTGGAATCCGTGAACCAGATTTGTCTTATCCTTTGAGCTTGAGTCAAAATCCTTTGCTGTCGCTATCTCAGCATCCCTTATCTTTCCGCCCAAGCCATTATCAAGCCGAACTACAGGCATTACCCAAACAACCTGGTCTTTTCCTTGCCCATAAGTCCAAATGGCCAGCTCAATAACGCCAAAAACCGGGCCCGGGACCGTAATTGTCGCCTCCTCTTTTGGGTCGCCTCTTTGGGCCTGCCTTATCGCGTTCTTTCTTGCTAAACCATAAACATCTGGCCCAGTGGGATTTTTCACGAGTTTCACGTTCTTAAGGCCGGCGTGCATTCTAAGGTACTGAATGTCGGAAACAACGTCCTGTTGGGTTATGGCTAAAACACGGCCTGAAATGAACCCGCTCACGGAGGTTTCGTGATTGAACCCTCCGATGTAAAAATGCTGCTCGTGTGGATGAATCCTGCCCCCAATTTCATAACCAACGCAAACTGAGTCTCTCAATCGAAACATTGTTTCCTGGGGTTGTTCCCTAAACTGGACAGTTAGATTCGGTGAATAACTCTTTCCCGATAATATCCCGTGCAAAACCGCATCTTGCAGCATTCCATCGCCAAAAGTGCGTCTTTTTCGGTCAACAGTGAGTGAAACCGGTACTGAGCCTGCGTCTATTATCTGGCATGAGTTCTGAACTGCTGTGCCTATCGCTAACTGTCCGGAGATATCGGTTTGGTGGGTTGCAAGCGTGTTTTGGAACAATGTTACGCCATAGCGCAGTTGGCGATTTTCAAAAAAACCAACGAGCCCCATAATGTGGATAGGGGTAGCGCTCCATGCCCCTGGACCTTCATCTTCCACAGTCTTAGGGGCATAACCGGTGAGCGCAATAGGTTCAATCATCGGCCTCAGCGTAGTATGTGTGGAGTCGTCATCCCTTCTCTTCCCTTGGCCAATTGGAGCTGATTTACTAAGCTGTCTTATGTCGTTTAAGAACGGTTTAACCTCTGCGGAAAGGCCTGTCCTCAGCATCATTATGTCAACAGGATGCTTCGGCATTCTCCGGCTAGTGTCCCAAACTCGTCCATAGGTAATTGGCTTGAAAGTCTCCATTATCGGCATTTCTCATAACCTCCCAGATTTTAGTTAGTGCAAGCTAACAAATAGTTTATCTTATATGCACTCAGGGGTATTTAAAGCTTCGGGTTTTGTCAATGTTTAGCCCATAACAATATATAAAGAGAAAAAAGCAAAATGCAGTCATGGGAAACGGGCACAAACCACTTCGAGGGCAGGGGAAGAGGTCTCCTGAAATTCACGAGCAACAGGAACCGAAATCACAACCTGAAGCTAGGTTCGATTTGGGTTTAGTGGCCATAAAGACTGAAAAGGACGCGGAACCCTCCCAGCAGAAACAACCCACGTCCCAGCCGCCCATTATACCGCGAGAACAAGTTCTTAAGGAGATAGAGGACGCGTTTATAGCATCTGTTATGGGGCGGGAATCAGTTACCCAAGTCCCGGAACTCGTAGTAAAGGAGAGGACTGCTCTTTCCAAAGTCCTCAAGGATAAAGTTGAGGGGGCGTATGGCTTTGTCGAATCGCCGAGCTTTATGGATGGAAGAATCCAATATTCTTTGAATCGAATCGCAATCGGGATTGGCGAAGGTGGGGGGCTGTTCGCAGTCGTGAGTAGGGGATTTTCAGTTGGGAGATACACTAAAGACGGGCACGGGGACGAAGTTTTTGTTAAAATGGCATCGGACGAGCGCCAGCTAAAATCACTCAAGGAAGCTTTGGAACAAAAGGGGATTGCCAATGTTTACAATGAAGGAGATGCCAATGGCAAGACCGCGGGGGTTCTGCTTTTCAGTGCCGAGAGAAACGGGCAGATGTGGGAGATTCACGATTCCCTTGATGTGACTGGACTACAGACAATGGTTAATGAAGGAATGGAGAAATATGATAGATATGGAATTGCAACCAATTTCCTTGTTCTCCAAGCTGCATCAGCAGCCCTTTTGAAAAAAACAGCTGCGAGGCACCAAGTTCTTGCGGATAATGAAAACGCTTTCACAGAAGAAACTGTAGCCGGTGGTGCTGACTTAGGATTCAGGCAGAGCGATACGATTAGGCTTGCCTCAATGATTCCGAATGACGCCAACGCTCTTGAGAAGCGGGGGGCTATTTTTCTAGGAATCGATGGTACTGAGGAAAAGGTTTCTCTTCTTATGGCTCATTCTGGAAAGAAGGTTACTGTAATTGATATAAAAAACGCCATTAAGGCAAGCGGCGACTCTTACGAAGAGGCAATCGGGTCTCTCTTACAAAACGAAGTCAACGAGGGCATTGTCGGCCCTGGGATGATGTATTATAAGGGCACTGGAGGAGCTGTTGCGTTTATAGAAACCCCGAAAACTACTACTGAGAAGATGATAAGGGTCGTGGATAACGTGCTTAACGTCGCCATGGCTGTCGGTCTCGTAGTCTCTGTGGTAGCGAGTTTTGGGACTACTGCGGAGGCGGCTGTGCCTGGGGTTGCATCAGTTATTGGCGCTGAGGCAGCTGAAACAGGGCTTATCAGGGGCGCTTGGCTCGCGCTAAGAGGGGCATCAAAACAACTGCAAGAGAAGGCTGGGAGCCTTGTGCTAATGACGGTGAGCAGGCAAACTGCTAGCCAGGCTGAGAGAATCGCATCGAGAGCACTTATGTCCGTTTGGGCAGCCAAAATTGGGGCAGAGGCTGACCTTGAGATTAGGAGAGGTTCAAGGCTCGGGACTTATGACTTTAGGAGCAACGCGCTCTCTGCGGTTGTTTTCGGGGCGTTTGCATCAATTCCGAGTCCACTTGTTATGCTAGCTGCAGTTCCGGGGGAGAGAATTGGTGGATGGTATATCGAGAGGAGTAGGTCTGAGGAAGAGGGGCCGATGCCGGTTACAGACAGAAGGTTTGTTGAAAGACTAACGCAAAATAAAAAGGACAATGTAAAAAGCGGGGAACTTCTGGACGATATAGACATAAAGAAAATTTACGCAGGAATTCTCAAACCCGAACAGATAAAACGGACACCCACTCCTGCTTCGACGACCGTTGTGGCGAGGGACATGCGTGCTGAGGCCGTTGTTTCTCTCATGAATGAGACGGAGCTCGACCCGGTCAGCGACCAAGAAGAGAGGCTGCAGCCAGGCACTTCCGCTTCATTTATTGCTGACCTCAGGAAGATGATTGAGAGCTTCGATATGAATGCTTCCCAGTTCTTGAAAAACCACTCGGTTAGCTTGGAAAGCGAGGAGCTCATGCGTTCTCTTATCGGAGATAATGAGGGGATGGGCGTTGGCGATTGCCTTCAGAAATTCGTTGGGAGCCCCAAAATCAGCCCAGCTGAACTAAAAGGATATATCAAGAAAAGAGTGGACGGGATGGAGGAACAAGTGGAGTTTACCCTTTCGCTCAGGGCAATGGCGATATCAGACTTGCAAGAGGCAGGAAAGCTGGGTGAAGCAGCTGACCGATTTAGTCTAAGCGAATCTGAATTCTCTTGGCTGTATCTGACTAAGGGCCCTGAGTTCCCATGGAGCTATGGGGCCGAGGGATCGAAGGAACGCGCAATGATGTGCCTTCGCATGATTTATGGGGATGGTGCTAAAGAAGCCTATGAAAGACTCGGGAAAGAGATTGCTGATTTGAACGGCCAGAACGTTGATGAGACGATAGCTCTTAGGGCGTGGAACGCCTCAAGGTTGCAGGATTTCGGGAGCAACTTGGATGGGTTTGAGGAAGGGATGGACAAGAATGCCCTCAGGAGCAAAAACGTATGGCAGATGCTCAAATACGGGGTTCAGGTTTCTGGTTATGGCGAGGAAGACGCCCCCCGGGTGCTTAACTTCTCTGGGAAAATCGTCTCGGCGTATTGCACCTTGCCTGAGATGAGAATTCGGACAGATGGCATTGACCAGCGGACGAGCGCAACGCAGATTGACGCGATTGTCGCGAACCGAGCAAGGGAAGTCGAGAAAATGAGAAGAAGCGGCGAACTTGGGAGAGCCGCACCAAATCTTGGGTTTAACGAAGAGCAGGCTGCGAACCTGTTCCTTTACCTGGGCGGACCTGCTGATGCAACGGGGGATATCGCAGCATACATGAAGGGCGCTCGGGAGAGGTTGGCCAACCATTTGGAACAAACAAACCAGAAGCTAACGAGGCTAGGCTTGACTAGAATAGACGAAAACGAGCTATGGAATGAGTATATGCTGGGGGGTTTCTCGTGGGAATCACTGGAACCTAGACCGAAATCAGCTCTTGATGATGGGCGAAAGGTTTTTTACTGATGAATGAGTAAGCATATGTGCGTGGGGTGATGAGATGGGAACAGTTACTGATGCTGGAAAGTTAACTTGGGATGTATTTATGAATAAGCAGGTTCCATTCCAGCTTCCTGGATTGAACAGCTACACTTGTGTTCCTATTACAGCAGACTTGGGGTGGATGAGACTGGGCATTGCTGGGGCCGCCTCAGAGGGGAGTTTCAAAATCCCTAAGACTAGCGTGAGCATGCCGTGGTCAAGGGTCGGCAGGGGACTTATCATTTACGCTGCAGCTGACGTAAGCTCAAACACCGTAAACCAGCTCTGCCAGGCTCTCGGGGCTGATAAAACCGTTACAACTGTGATAAGGGGCGCTGCTGCAGCTGGGACCATGTTAGTATTTCTAACAGGTGACCGCAGCAAAAAATTCGCAGGAGTTTTCATCGACCAGAACATTGCGAAAAATATGGGTGTTGAGAAACTGGCCGAATTCCAAGACGCGATGAACGCAAAGTTTAATTCCGATCACGAAAACGTAAAGAAAGCTGCCGAAGGAATAAGCGCAGATGTTGGAACGTTGTCACCCGAGATTGTTAAGAAGCTTTTTACTCCAGAGAGCCGCATCGGGAGGTTGGTGAACACATCACTTACGAGTGCCGAAGGAATTGTAACTGCAACTGACCAACAGCTTCTCAGCAGCATAACCGAAGAAGAAAGAGATTTGAAGGCATCGGATGTGAGGAGCCGGAGGCTCCACGCCATAAATGAGGAGTTGATGAATAGCATAAAAGCTGAACTCTCGATGTTTGATAACGCAACAGTCGGCAAATTCATAAACAGAATCCGGGAGCTTTTCGTAAGGGAGGTCGCAACCTTTGACCGGTCATATGACGGCAGTGTGAGCGGAGTTGGCGGTAGGCCAATAAGGGACACTAGAACTGGCCCACTGGACGCAGCCACTGAGGTACCCAGATATTACGGCATTGAGGCGACCTTACTCGACACATATAAGAAGATATTCGAAACTTTTAAGGCAAAACCAGTCGGGGGTTCTGTTATTGACGCTACCAAAGTCGCTGGGATGGTAGATGAGATATTCGCCCAATGGGTGGAGGGTGGATTCTCGACTCCTAAAAGAAGGGGAATCGAGGCCAGTTTATATGAGAAACTTGAGGCAAACGGATTAAGCAAGGATGTGCTATCTCCGGAAACAAAAGCTGAGATAACCAAACTCTCAGAGAGTGTGGAAAAAACTATGAAGGACGCAGGCCGCTTTTCAGGGGAGCTCTCAGAAAAAAAAGTGCTCGGAAGAGGGGGCTACACTGGCCTTTTAGCCTTTGCAATCATCGGGGACTTGCTTATCGAGAACTACCTGCCGGCTGTCATCAACTGGGCTCGGACACCGTCGGTTCCAAAGGCTGGGAAAAAGGATGCGACAACTGCTGTTACGGGAGTTGTGGGGGGCACGACAAGGGCTCAAAATCTTGAACATTACAAAGGCACCGAACACAACAGCTGGTTACTTCCTAACGGAGTATTTAGGAAGGTTTCGGTGAACACCGAGGGCAATGCGGAGGTTTATTCTGGATACCTCACTTGGGTTCCACTCAGCCCTGGAAAAACCGTAGTGAACCTCGAATGCACCGCCACCTTGGGACCGAAAAGCACCGGCAAAGTCGTGCATGGCTTCCCAGCCCTTGTTCCATCAGGCAATATTTCGAACTTGGGAGAAGGACAACGGGACCTGTCGAACCCGGACCTCATCCCACTCAACAAGGAATGCTTCCTGATAGCTGATTACGGGGGACTAAAGGCAAAAGTGAGAAATGTTGATGAAAAGGACGATTCGGGAAAGACAAAGCCATATTTGCAGGATGCGCAATCGTTCAAAATATCGGTAGTGTATCAGGGCAATTCCTATTCGATATACGCCGGTATTAGTGATGATAAGATGGAGCTTGTTACTAGTGGGACCTATTCCCAAAAAACTGAACTTGGAAAAACTTATGCTCCTCTGCTTCTTGATGCCGTTTGGAAAGGCCGCAAAGGGGAGTCGAGGGACCTGATCCTCGATATCACGGGGGGAGAAGTGTTGTGGTGAATATAAATTTTCCCAAACACCCTATCAACAGCCCCATAAGCCTCAGTTTACCTGGAAAGCTGAATCTGTCATTTGCGTTATTTCCTCCTTAGGACCAGTATTGCTGGGCCATCTGAATTGCTGAAGGAGGACTCAGTGGTATAGTTCTCTTTCAGGTATTCCGATAAACGCACAAAGGCAGACATATTTTTGTCTACTTTGTAATTGATGTAGTAAGAGCTGACAAGCGCAATATACCTTGTTTTTTTCTGTTCGATTATTTGCGTTATTTCTTCTTCTGAGTCTTTATTCGTATAGGCGAATTCTGCTTCCTGGTAATAGGAATCTGGAAGTCTTTCTGACATATGATAGATGGGTAGAAAATCATAAGCGAGTATTTTTTCGTCTGGGCTCGTGTGGCTTTTGATGTAATCGCTTACGGAGCGGAATGTGTTGTAGGAAATGTGGCCATAGCTGGTATTTGGAGTAACTGTCAACATAACAATTGAACTGTTGAAGTTGATAAAAAACAAAAACATTGCCAAGGAGGCTAGGAAGATGGATGAAAAGTCATTTTCTTTAAGAGAAAGGATGCATAGCGCCATAAGTATTGAAGCCCATGGAAGCAACGGCAATATGTGGTTCAAAGCGGTGTTTGGAAAGAAGTTCAGGAGGCCCGAGAGTGCGAATATCAGCAAAAGTGTTACTTTGGAAGAACCGGGCATCAAACTGTTGTGACGTAAATGTATTGCTAGGGCCATAACTAAGAAAAAGAGGATTTGGAACCAGGCTATGAAATCAACTGAATTCAATAGAAACTGAACCAATTTATCGGCTGCGTGGGGAAGCAAGTCAAAATGGTATCTGGAGAGATAAAACAGATTGAACTTTAATCTGTCAAGTCCTCCGACTACGGCATAAAACAGGAAGAACGACAGGGTGGGAATTGCGCTTGCCAACAAGAAAACCACGATTTCAGCGGATTGTATTTTTCTTTGATAGAACAGGTATATGAGAAAGAGCGACACAAATAATATTGCGAAAATCCCGGACTGTCGGATAGTAAGAATAATCCCTAGGAGAAAGCCGGAAAAAAGGATATCTTTTCTGTTTAATTTTTCTGAGATTAGGATTAGGAAGGCTGCCGAGGATAAGAGTGCGTATAAGGAATCCGGCATTACCATAAAGGAGAGGAATGCTGGTTCTGAGATGGCGAAAATCGCTGCTGAAAGACGCCCGACGTTTTTCCCGAAAAGTCTTTCTCCGATGATGAAAACCATGACGGTTATTGCCAGACATATGGCTGCAATCGATATCCTTAGAAAAAGAAACGAACCCCCTGAGATTGAGTATAAGGGTCCTAGGAGGAACAGGAAAGCCGGCAACCGGTCCAGAAAGAAGTCCCTGTGCGGAATAAGTCCCTCTGAAATCCAGCTTGCTTCAGAGAGATAGGTCTGTTCGTCGATGAAAAACACGTTGGTTCCTATTTTTAAGTGAATGGCTAGCTGGAGGAGCAGAATGAGAATAAGGGTTGTCTCTCCTTGCTTTAATTTCTTAGAGAGAAAACCAAACATAACTTCATCTTTTTTTGTCAATGGCGACTTTTTAATTAGAACGTATTCACATTTTCCATTTCTCAGGCGAGCGTGCCAGTTCCTTGTGCGTTTTCGAGTATTCACTGAGTGGGATGCCCTTCATTCCTGCTTCCACTGCCTGCCTCAAGGCCGCTGCCCCAGCTCTCGTCCCGTCAGGATGCCCGTGGATTCCTCCTCCTGCCTGAATCACAATATCGGGACCGAAAATTTTCAGAAGGTCGGGCACGTTCGCAGGGGCGAGCCCCCCGCTGCAGACCGAAAAGAGAGGCTTCAATTTCCCCATCGGGGAATTTATCGACTTGTGAATCGCAAGGACTTCGTCTTTCGCCCCCTCCATTTTTCCCACGACTGTCCCGATATGGAGCTGATCAGCCCCGCACATCCTGGCCATTTTCGCAATCGGGAGCATCGCAATCCCGTGCTTCGGGTTCCTCGCGAATGCGGCATACATCGCCCTGTGCGCGTGGATGGCCATCCCGAAATTATGGGAGCGGATGTACTGGAATCCCGAGAATCCTGCTGTGATTATGTCAATCATTATGCAGTTCCCGCCGAGCTCCTTCACATACTCGGCCCGGTTGAGCATGACTTCCGCGGAGCCGGTGATATTCGCGGCATACATTTTCTTCTCCCCTGTCTCGCTCTGCGCCTTGTCCTTCGCATCAAGAACCATGCTAACCCTTTCCTCGAACGGGCAGAACTTCTGGCTCGTGAGGTTCTCGTCATCCTTGACAAAATCAAGGCCCCCTGCCCAGGACTCGTAGGCCACTTTCGCGGTCTCTTTCGGGTTGAGCCCGACTTTAGGCTTCACTATCGTTCCGATGTGGGGCCTCCTGCTCGCTTTTGTCCCGAGGGCTTCCCTGACCCCGTCCCTCCCGAACTCCGGGCCCAAAAAAGAGCTTGCGTATGCTTTCGGGACCTCGAAGTCGAGCATGCGGAGGTTTTGGACGCTCTTCATGCCGAAAATGTTCCCAGCTGCGTCAGAGAGGAACTGGGGCATGTTATTTTCTTCGAACAAATCAACGGGATAGGCGATTTTTAGGATGTTTTTGTTGATTGAATAGACGCGGGCTCCAAGTTTTTCCAGTATGCTCTCTTTCATCGTCCCGATTTTCGTCCAGGTGCCGATTGAGCTCTCGGCCCCCAGCTCCTCGCCCGCCTTCTTAAGGTCGGGCGCCTCGACATAGTATGTGCACAGGACGTATTTTTCCGGGTCGGGCGCAAAGCCCAGTTTCAGGAATGCCATGGATTCACCTTTAGCTATCGCCTTTCAGTATTAATACGTTCCCTCTCCCCTGCTTTATCCTCCTGACCAGGCCCCTGTTCTCGAGGTCTGTTATCATCAGGCTCACCTTCGCTTCCGAGAGGGGAATCTCCTTCCGAAGGTCCTTCTGCGTCATCCGGCCCTCATTCCTTTTCATTATTTGGATTATTTGCTTCAGGTCGCTTGGAATCTTCTCCCTCTTTTGGGGAATTGGGATTGCAATCTTTTCTTCTTTGGCTTCTTCTTTCTTCGATTCGGGCATTTCTTTTGCGGACTTTGGTTCTTTCGGCTCAGGCTTGATTACTTGCTCCCCCTTCATTTTCCCAAACAGGTAATAAGTTCCGATGAGCAATGTCAGGGCAAGAAAAGCCGCTGCTAAGAGGATTACGAAAATGTCATCGGGCTTTTGATGGGTCACTTTATTTTGGTCTGGAATCGAAGGAAGCTCAAATTCCGATTCATTCCCCAAGTCGGGGACGCTTATGTCCGAATAAAACGCGAGCAAGTCGAGCGTGTAGTTTCCCTCTTTTGAAATCACGATTGCCTGGGCAGCCACCTGCTCAAGCTCGTGCTTCGGGGTTATCTTCTTTACTGCCAGCTCAAAGGACCCTGGCCCGAGGTCGAAAAAGTAGGAACCGTCTGGCCCGGTGATTTCCCTTTGCATTGGAGTGGTGTTTATCTCGACTGCAATTCCCGCCCCAGGTTCCATCTTTACTGCGTCCCAGACGGTCCCGCTGACTCGGGCAGAATGGGCTAAGCCTGAGAGCAGCAGCATGGCCAAAAGCCCGAAAAAAACTTTCCTATGCATGGTCTTGGTTTTGGAGGGCAATGTTTAAGAAAGTTCAATCGGCCGTTCGGCTAGTTTTTTAGGCCGAATTTAACTGCTTTTTGCCATTTCCAGGAATAAGATGGCTCAGGATAAGGAAAAAAACCCCAATAAAGCTTCCTGGAAAGCTTTTTTGAAAGTGTATATATAAAGAAAGTTGGCAGAGGGTTAAAAGAGAAAAGCTCATGAGGGGTGAGAAGATGAGGAATCTGATATTTGCCGTCCTTGTACTCGCAATCCTCGCCGGGGGCATATTCGCCGCAGGCGGGAAGTGGGGGCTCAAGGAGGGAAGCGACAACTCCGAGAAAACCGTCGGCTCTGCTGCCGGGAGCGGGGAAGTCGAGAATGAAAAGGAGACGAGCGATGATTCGGTGAGGAACGGAGCTGGCCAAGCTTCGAGCAGGTATGAAGAGGCCAAGAAAAACTATGAAGCGAGTCTCGCTCAGATGAGAGAAAAGCGGGGCAGCGTAGTCGAGAGGGGCAAGGGCTATGTTTCGAACGCTGTGACAGTGCTCCAGAAGATGCTAGAAGTCGCAAACGAGCATGTCGACAAGGCGAATGGCCTGAGCGAAAACGAGAAAGCGAAATACAGGGAGGGCATACGGGAAAGGGAGGACGAACTCGAACAGATTGAAGGCAACCTGACCAATGCGACTTCCGTAAAAGATGTCATAGAACAGGCCAAGCATGTGAGGGAAGAATGGCGCGATGCCAGGCAGGCAGCCCGCGTAACAATAGGCGGTATCGGGGTGAAGAAAGTAGGCGAAGCTATTGAGATGGGCTGGAAAGCTGAAAACAGCACAGAAGCCCTCATAGGCAAGTGCGGCCAGGCGGGATTCGATGTTTCTGGGGCGAACACGCATCTTGAGCAATTCAGGGAGCAGCTGAGCCTCGCCGAGCAGGAGAACGACCTCGCAAACGCGATATTCGGAAACAGCACTAACTCGACCAACGCGACAGACGGGTATGCGCATCTGCGGGAAGCCCAGAAGCACATGATTGAGGCGAAGAAGATTGCGCAAGAGTTTAAAGACGATTTGAAACAATGCGTCCTTAAGCAAGGGCACGTTGCCATTGTAGGGAATGGATGGCTTCATGCGATAGGAAGCGGACGTGCGGAGATATCTGGGAATGGGACCGTTGAGGCAAACTTCACCGGGAATTCGAGTAGCGGGAAAGTGACCGTAATAGACCGGGCAGGAGACGCCGTGATAAGCGTCACTGGAGGAAACGAGGTAAAGGACAAGGAAAACGAGACTGAGAAGGAGTTCAAATACGTCAAGGTGAAGGTGTATGTCGGCGCAGGGAGCGTCACGGTGTCCGGCTCGAGAATGACGGTGATTCTCAACAGCAACGGGATGGAGCTCTACGCAAAGGGAACCGGAATGGCCATACTCTCCGGCAATGGGTCATACGAAACCGGGGCAGCAGGCAACTCGACTGCAGCGCAGACTGGGGCATGGAGGGGCAACGGAGCCGCTGTGCGGATTGCTGAGGAGAGGGGTGAAGACTGATGAAACTCGAGATAATTGCTCTCCTGCTGGCGTTCGTACTGCTCTTCGGGTGCGCGCAGGGGCAAGCCAAGACCAAGGGACCAGAGGGCAGTGCGCCTGGAACATCTGGAGGTCCCGAGGCTACCGGCCCGTCAGGGGCCGGGGCTTCCGGGGCGTCGGGAGGAACTCCGGGCGGAGGGACCGGGGGGACAGGTACTCCGGGGGGAAGCGGGGCCGTAGAGGCATTCACGGTGCTCGATTCGTTTTCAGCTTCCGACCTCACGGTGACTGACCCCGACCCAGGGGCTGAATTCGTCTTTGATGAGAAGCAGCTCCAGTAGCTTTTTCTCTTTTTCTTTTTATTATTCTCTTATGATAACGTTAGAGCACGGCGCAGGCGGCCGGAAGAGCCAGGAGCTTATTGAGAAAACGATCGCGCCCCTGTTCAGATATAGGGATTACAACGACTTGGGGCTAGATGGGTTCGAGGATGGGAGCTCGATAAAGATTGGGAAGGAACATGTTGTGTTCACGTCTGATTCCTATGTAGTTAAGCCGATTGTTTTCAAAGGAGGGGACATTGGGAAGCTCGCTGCCTGCGGGACGATAAATGACCTTGCCGTTATGGGCGCTAGGCCGATAGCGATGCACATGAACCTGGTTATCGAAGAGGGATTCGGTGAATTGGAGCTCGGGAAAATCCTCCGGTCGATGGCCGGAGTTTGCAGGGGGGAAAGGTTGCATCTCCTTGGCGGGGATACGAAAGTGGTTGAGAAAGGGGCCCTGGATAAGATTGTGATTGCTTGTTTCGGCATAGGGCTTGCTGGAAAGCTCGTTAGGAACTCGGGGCTCAAGCCAGGGGATGCGGTGATTGTTTCGGGGAGTATCGGGGAGCATGAGATGGCGATATTCTCTGAAAGGGAGAAGCTCGGGTTCTCAGGGAGCTTCAAGTCGGATTGCGCCCCTCTTTACGGCATGATACAAAAGGCCATGAAGGCGGGCGGGGTCCATGCAATGAAGGATATCACAAGGGGCGGGCTTGCCGGAGCCCTGAATGAGCTGGCCTCCAAATCAGTAGTCTCGATTCAGGTTGAAGAAACCGAAATTCCGATGCGAACCCCTCTGAAGAACGCGTGCGAGGTTTTCGGGTTCGACCCGTTAACTCTCGCTTGCGAGGGGAGGGCGGTTATGGGAGTGAATGGGGGGGACGCTAAGCTGGTTCTTAGGGCTTTGAGGAGGACTCGCGAAGGGAGAGGGGCAAGGATTATCGGAAAAGTTGTCCCGGGGAAAGGCGAGGTTGTGCTGGATACGGAACTTAGGGGGAGGAGGCTGATTCAGGTTCCTACAGGCTCGCCGCTCCCGAGGATTTGTTAGGCGTTGCCGGGGGCTACCGTTTTCCCTTCTTGGGCTTCAAGTCGATTTGGGGCCGCTTCGCGCCAAATACGTCGTATACCACGTTCTCTCCAACCACTGATCGCTCATATCCGAATCTCTTCAGGAAAAATTCGAAAACGCGGAGAGTCATGAGCATCGAAAAGGCACTAAGCGCCATTATGTAAAAAAGCGATAGGCCGAACACGAAAACATCCGGGAGCTTGTAAACCCCGACTGTCACCCCCGCCCAGAATTGCGAGAGCGAAGAGGCGTAGAGGAAAATTGAGGAAGCGATTGTGGCCTTCAAGACATTCTCAATCATCATTGATTTTTTGGCGATTTTGAATATGAAGTAAACCGTTGCGCTGGATGATGCGAACACGAGCACTCCAGAGAGGAATGTATACTGGTTCGGGAGGTTGAGGAATAAGAGCGCTAGAGCCCCGGCGATGAATGCTTGACCCGAGGTCTCGCTATCCGAATAAGTGATGAGCGCAACCATCCCGTTGAGGATTGCGAGCAGGAAGAGGATTGGAATCGAGAGCTCCGGGCCGCTAGGGGAAACCACGAGGTCGCGCGCTATGAGCCAGTAGCTCAGAGTCCCTATGAGGAAATAACACGTCGGCTTGAGATAGGATTCGGTCAGCGGCCGGATGATGAATGTGATAATCACGATGAGGATGAATACGACGATGTACATTGTCGGGTTCATTCTGACTGTGAAGGAGGCGAGGAATACGAAAAGCAGGCAATACGCAAGCACCAGGTATGGATTCCGTATGAACCCCATTGGCTCCATATTGAACTGTTATACGTCCCCGTTTAAAAAGCTTGCGCGCGTTTTTCATGTTTTAGTGGAGAGTCGGCTCACTCGAACCTGAGCGCATTGTGGCAGGCTCCTTCAACTGAAACCATGCAAGGGCCGATTGGCTTCTCAGGAGTGCAGGCTCGGCCGAAGAGCCGGCAATCCTTAGGCTCTGTTTTTCCTTTAAGGACATTTGCGCAGGCGCACCCGTTGGGCATATCGGCGCCTCTTGAGACTTTTGGCTTCAGGGCATATCTAGCATCGAAATGCCCGAATCGCCTGGTAAAAGGCATGCCCGAGCCATTTATTACCCCAAGGCCCCTCCATTCCGCATTCCCAACCCCGAAAGTCTCGCCCATTAGCCCGAGAGCTTTAGCGTTGCCTTCTGGCTTCACGACCCGGATATACTCGTTCTCCACTTTCGCCTCGCCTTTATTCAACTGTCGAACAAGCATGAGGACTGCAAGCATTACGTCTAATGGCTCAAAGCCTGCAACCACCTGTGGAACCCCATATTTCTCGCTAAGGAACCGGTAAGCGTTCGAGCCAACGAGGGTGCTCACGTGCCCGGGGCAGATGTAGCCGTCTATTTTCAGGTCTCTCGAGGCGAGCAGCGCATCCATCGCAGGGAGGAACCACTTGTGGCAATTGAGAACCAGGAAATTCTTTGGAGGCGAGGAGTTGAGGAACGCTGCTGTTGTCTGGGCAGTTGTCTCGAACCCTATCGCAACATGAACTGTTTTCTCCCCAGGATTCTTTCTCGCAATCTCGCCCGCGTCTGCTATTGAATAGACCACCCGCACATCCGCTCCGCCCGCTTTCGCCTCGAACAATGAGCCGAGGGAGCTTGGGACTCTCGCCAAGTCCCCGTATGTTGTAACTATCGCCCCTTTCTTCGCAATCCAAACCGCTTCAGCAATTTCGCTCGAAGGGGTGACGCAAACAGGGCAGCCTGGACCGGAAACCAGTTTGACATTTTCTGGAAGGAGTTTCCTAAGCCCGAACCTCGCAACTGCCTGGGTGTGCGAGCCGCAAACCTCCATCAATTTCATTTCAGGGAGGCCCTTCGCTTCGCTCGCAATGCTTTTCGAAAGGCGCTTTATCAAAGCGGGGTCACGGAAGTTCATCGGAAATCACGCATCAAATCCATTTCCTTATGGAATCTTACTGTCTCCCTTATCAAAACCGAATCATAAAGTCTCGCGTATCATCTTTAGTGTAAGCAGGGCGTTCTTCCTGTCCACTTTCTCGATTGCAAAACCAGTATGAACTATTACATAGTCGCCCTTCTTCACTTTCACCAAATCGAGCCTGGCTTTTTTCCTGATTCCCCCGTAGTCGATGAGCCCTTCTTTTCCTGAAATAGAGACCACTTTTCCCGGGTAGGCGAGGCACATGATGGGAATTTGCAGGGGAAGGGATTTAACACTTTTTTAGAGGTCCGTCTCTATCCGTATGAATGAGTAGAAGACCACTCCCGCGAGCAGGACGAGGCTGACTATCCCGAGCAGGAAGCTTTCTTTCCCGTCCAGGGGCGGGCCTTGGACCTGGTTGAGAGGACCCGGCAGGGCATCTGGATCTCCTGTCGGGCAGCTGCCCTTGTAGCATTTCCCGCCGCAGCACTTCATAGTGCCGCATGAATATGTTGTGCTTTTGCAGTCTGCGGATATGTGGCCAACTGTATTCACGCCTGCGCAGTAGTCCCTCACCCTGCAGGTGCATGCCCCGCAGTCCTGGGGGCAGGTGGAGCAAAGTTCTCCTGGTTCACATCCATTTTGACCGCAAATGGGCGGGCACGTGCCACAGTCAGAAGGACAGTTGGAGCAGGTTTCGCCAGATTGACAACCGTACTGGCCGCATCTAACCGGGCAGACCCCGCAATCACGGGGGCAAGTTATACATGTTTCTGGGGAACTGCAGGACGAATCGCCACATATTGTGTTGGATCCGGTATGCTGTGGGTCGTGATGGAAAGTCGGCCAGTACATTGTTGAAGGGTTGTAAGTTGTGCCTAAAGCATACAGATGAGATGTTCCTTCAATAGCTGTTAAAATTTCAATTTGACCATCTTTATCTATATCCCCGATACTAATCGGATTGCTTGGCATGATACCGGGATCGGGATTAAGATAATCTGACAAAGATAATGGAAATAAATCATTTTCTATTGTGGTCCCGTCACCGTTAAAGGCTACTATAAGATGGTTAGCCATCAGAGGAACCAGTATATCGGCTTTTTGGTCGCCGTTTACATCTCCAATTAAAGGGGAGAGTAAAATAGTAGTCCTTGAAGCACCCCACCACCATTTCACCCCACCATATCTTGGAATATCTTTAGGCCATCCTGATGCTATGGAACCATCATGGTTTAAAACGTAAATTGGTTTGTCACAATCTGATCCTACAACGACAATCTCAAGTTGTGGGTCAGAATCTAAATTTCCAATTGCGGGAGACATCAGATTACCGCCCCCTGGGTATTGAAACAAATAGTAAGGATATTGGAATTCCCACTTGACTCCTCCGCTGTTGTTGAAAACGACAAGGCGAGCGGTTGGCAGTATTGCTATCACCTCTGCGTTTCCATCCAAATCGATGTCTGCAATAACTGGCGATGCTCTTTCTTGAACATCACTAGAGAATGATTGCCACCAACCGTATACTGCAGCTCCATTGGAATGCCACGCGTTAATGAACGTTTTACCGTCCGTTACCAGTATCTCAGATCCGGGCATCCCGTCTAGTTCACCAACTGCTGGGGTGTTATAATAAACAGGAGCCGGCATTGTAACAGACCAAAGGACTGAACCGTCAAGATTAAGTACGTACAAAATGTTACCGTTAATTTCTATTATCTCCATATTTCCGTCTCCGTTTATATCGACCATCACAGGTGATACTTGCGAATATTCGTTAAACATATTGTTCAGAGGCCATCCAGGGTTAACACTCCCAGAAGAGGAAAGAACAACAGCTTTTGATGTTGAAGTGGTGAATCCACTAAATGGAAATTGCTGAGAAAGTCCGAAAATATTTGAGTCGCTCACTGCGTGCATACTGATACTATCAACGGTTCCAAACAAATAGGACCAAATCAAAGCCCCATTAGACCTGTATGCCTTGATGCTGGCGGGATATCCTCCGGAGTTAAACGGGATTCCGGACATTATGATAATTTCATTACTGTTATCCGTATTAATATCACTAATTAATGGGGTGCTTTCAGTAACCTCATCGCTACCGTATACAACTGGCCAGCCCGGTTTATCCGATGGATTCGCCTTGGTCGTAGTTCTAGAAGTTTCGATTTCGCCTAATTTACTTACAACTCGAACTCTAATCGTTATTAATCCTTGGGGAAGCGCTGTGGTGCTTATGGTTGCAAGGACTCCATTAGTAACTGGTTGGTTAGGGTTTGTTATGGAAACACCTGTTGTTGAGAAAGTGAGCGAGCTGTCATTGGCATCTGGGGCTACCCATCCTCGAGCCCATTGAACGGAATAGGTTTGGAACCCTATACCACCTACCGAACCATTTACTTGTATGGATGCAGCACTTCTTCGGAATACGGGAACGGTTGGATTCTGCACATAGATATTGTTTATTTCAGTAACAAAAAAATCTTGGGCGACTTTGTTACCAGAAGCATCAAACAAAGATATCCTGAATACCACATAACCTTCAGGAAGTGTTGTTATATCATAATTTGATAATAGCGTAGCGGAATGAACTTGGGTTGTCGAAGATGATAATGGGGTCCATGAAGTTTGAAAATCGTGTTTTATTGCCTGAAATGCATTGTCATATGAAAGACCATCAACGTAATCTATATCGAATCTTTGAAAAGAAGGTCCGTATGCACTTCCGAATATGTTAACACGCCCGGGGGGGCCAGTCGCTATAAGGTTATCTATATAGGCAACTGGAGGTTCGGTGTTTAATTTAATGGCATCAAGGACATTAATTCTTCCAGAACCACCAAATTCCTTTAACGCACTTAGACCAAAAGCAGTATTCCTTAATGCATATTTTATTCTTTCTGGAGACCAGCCCGGGTGGGCCTGTTTTATCAACGCAACTGCTCCGCTTACGATTGGAGTTGCCATCGAAGTTCCAGCCACTTGGACGTGCTGGGAGTCCAAGCAAGGTGTGTAGTAAGGATTGCTTCCAGTTGGAAACCATGAATCGTATCTCGCAGCGCAAATCAATGCGCCTGGGGCGACTAGGTCTGGCTTGAGTGCACGCCCGTTGAAAACTGGGCCACCTGAACTGAAACCAGCTACCTGGTCCGTCGTGGGATCTCCGTTACCCCAATAGTTGCAATAGACCTTCCCGTTGGCTTGGCATGTGCCGCAAGGGGTGTCTGAATTAGGTGTGCAAGTCCACCAAAATGCAGTATAACTCTTTTTGTAAGTAGCTCCAACAGTTATTGCTTTTCTTGCCGTTCCTGGGGAGTTAATGGCCATATACCAATAATCGTTTCCTGCGGCCACCACAGTAACAACTCCGACATCTACCGCATTATCCACAGCGAGGCTAAGCACGTCATTTGAATTACCATATTTGTCTCCTAGGCTCATGCTGATTATATCCAGGTGGTCTGCGTAATTCGAATCTTGATTCGGGTCCATGGCTCTGTTGAGGGCAGCCAGGATATCATTAGTATAGCCTGCTCCGTCGGAGCCAAGAACTTTGTAGGCATAAATCAAAGCATCTGGCGCAACACCTTTGAGAGTTCCGTTTCCCGCGGCTGTTGCTGCAACGTGGGTACCGTGCCCGTAATCGTCCATCGGGTCCGCGTCATTATTAACGAAGTCCCAGCCTCCAGCAACTTTGCAGCCTGCACCAAAACACCCCTTTAAGTCAAGGTGGGTGTAATCAACGCCTGTGTCCAATATCGCAATCTTGATTCCCTTTCCAGTAAGGCACGGTTTTCCAGTTGAAGCACAGGGATTTGAGTTGTTGTCTAACAGCCAAACGTCATCTGCATTGATTAATGGAATGGAGTCCAGGAGGTTGGCTTTGACTTTATGTATTGGGTATACGCGCTTGACTCCGGGAACTGTTTTAAGCTTCTCAGCATCTTCACTTGAAATATCAAGGGCAAAGCCGTTGAACACTGTGTAATATTCGTCTTTTATCTTGACTTTTTCGGGTGAGATAGTTGAGGCAAAAGCTGATTTGGCTGACGTATGTTCTCCGGCAAGCTGTATCTCATAGTTCTTCACGTCTTGGGCTATTTCCAAATCCAATTGGTTTTTCCTTGCTATCAGGGAGTCAAGTTGGTCAGCAGTAACTTTTGGTTGAGAGGCATCAACTTCTAGACCTTGTTGGGAGGATTCAATCTCCGATATTTGAGCTGCAAGTTCATCAATTCCCTTCTCATTTTTCAACGAAACATAGAGCTTGCTCGCTGGCTCATCCTGCAATTCGACGAAATAGCCAAATATTTGAGGTTCTGTTGATGAACATGTCTTATTGGTGTCATTTAGAACAATTCCTTCTCCAGTCTTAATTCCGTCTAGGTAGATTTGGCAGATGCCAGTTTGCGGGTCGTAATATGTAACCGAGTTGCCGGAACTGGAACCGAAAATTGTTTGTGCGGCACTCGGTTGAATCGTCAAACCGGGAGTGTTATCGGTCTCACCCAAAGGCAATATGTCAAGAGCAAAAACCGGAACCATCAAACCGAAAACGAGCAAAAGGACCAGCGGAAGGTTTCGTCTCATTGCGGACCACCACTTAACTTTGTTTATTTTAGGGTTATATGCTTTTCCGTTAGCGGGTTCGCTTTTACCTTAAACCGTACTTGTTTAGCTTCTCTACGCGTTCGTAGAAACCAAACTCCAAACTGGCCGAAAAATGGAAATTCTGGCTCTTCCTAAGCCTCTCGGCGACCAAGTATGTGC
>JAKAKT010000039.1 GCA_021813385.1 Microcaldota archaeon | reverse complement strand
TCGACCGAAAATCAACCCGGGAGGCTCCGAAACCGGTGAAACATATTGTGGCTGCCGGGTTAAATGCATTAGAAAATTTCTTCAGAGGGCCGGAACCCGCTTTCGCAGGAGCCTATAACCAAGTCCGCCCCCAGAGAGGTTTTCGAGGAAGGAATCTTCCGAGCACAGCTCTTGGATTGCAGTTTGACCCAGGCGATGATGACCACCCATGGCCCATACGCCTTCCAAGCCATGGCCCGCCCAGTGAAATTGTGCTCGACCTGGTTTCGAGGTGCGTTCATATTTCCAACATAATGGTTTTTGCCGGCTCGGAACAAGACAAGTCCGGTCCAATCAAAATTAACAGGACCAAGGAGCTTGAGCGCCTCCTGAAAGAGGAGGAAAACCCCCTGCTCGCAGCGGCAATAGTCTTGGCAATCGTGGCAGCGAGCAAGCTCGAGAACGAGGACGGATTCGGAATCCTCAGGCAATTCCAGAAAGACCTTGGGAAGCTTCACGCGACATTCGAGAAAGCAAGGAAGAACTGGGACGAACAGAGGTTCGGGCCTTTCGATGCTGCCCAAGCGGCTTTCGACGAAACTCTCAGGAATGCCGTGGAAGGATACTACCAGCTGGATGCAGAGCAGGTTCGCGACCAAGCGAAGAAAATGTGCGACGATATATATCGAAATGAGACCAAATCCATCCCACGAAGCCGCCCGGGGCACTAACCCAAAAAAATACGAAAACTATATAAACCTCTTAGATGTAAGCACAGGCAGTCAAAAAACTATCGGGGTGAAGCCGTGTTAGACGACGACGAGGATGAAGAAGAAGAGGACGAAGATTGGGACAGCGACGACCTCGACGAGGACAGTGACGAAGAAGAGTAAGGTTCTATTTCTGTTTTTTCATCAACTTATTTTTTCGACTTCTACTGTTTTTTCTTCATATACATTTTTTTGCTAAGATGGAGATGCCTTGTCCGGAACCACGTTACATCCGGAAGGCCGACGCTTATAACTTTTTCCTCAATACTGCTGAAGAAGAGTATGGCGAGAACTATTATTGTGGAAGCAATTGCAGCGATTAGCTGGCCCCCTCCGACAGCCATCCCGATTATCGCAACCACCCAGATGGTTGCCGCAGTCGTGAGCCCCCGGATTCCCTTTCTCGATTGCATTATCGCCCCAGCGCCCAGGAATCCAATCCCAGTTATCACTCCGGAAGCAACTCTCGCCCAGCTGTCCTGCACAGGGAACGAGTTCTCCGCATATATTATAATGAGCGCAGTCCCGAGGCAGACGAGCATGTTCGTCCTAAGGCCGGCAGGCTTGTTGAACTTCTCCCTTTCCCAGCCTATCATGCCCCCGAGGAAAGATGCCTCGAGAAGGCGAATCACAAGCTCGATGTCGCTAATCATGGATTGATTTTGGAGATGGGCTTAAAAAAGTTATTGGGAAGCCCTTTGCAGGTTCCTCAAGTTCCCCCTGCCATCTGCCTTTCCTTGTCGCAAGCTAAGTGCGCATCTCCCTCGAGAACTAGTAAGCCTTCGCCACAATCGCGAGCTTCCCATCTTTCCCGCATACGGCGCACTTCTCCTTGTGCTCCTTCCCGCCCCAAATCGTTCCCCTCAGCTCAGCGCCAGTCGCCTCGGCAATCTTTTCCGCGCACTCCTCGGACTCGCACCAGCCGAGTTCGACTAATCCGCCCTTCTCCATCAAGGCTTTCGCTTCCTCCAGGTCTTTCGCAGTTTTCGTTCTCGTTTTCTGTTCAGCCTCAGCCCTTCCCCGGAGTTTTTCGGTCAGGTGGACGAACGAGGAAAGAATCCTGTCGGAAACCTCCTCCTGCGGTACAACTGTCTTCTCGCCGAGCCGGTTCACGAGGACAACCTGCTTTTTCTCAATGTCCTTCGGTCCGATCTCGACTCTGAACGGCACGCCCCTGCCCTCCCAATAATAGTATTTCTCCCCGGGCCTCATATCCCGGGCATCGATTTTGACGCGGACTCCCTTGTCCTTAAGCTCCTGCAGCACTTTCCTGCACTCGGCAATCACAGGCTCTTTCTCCCCGAAGAACACAGGGATTACTATGACCTGAATCGGGGCTACAAACGGAGGAAGCACGAGGCCCTTATCATCCCCGTGGATTGCAATCAGCAAGGCGAGCGCCCTCATGCTTATCCCGTACGAGGTCTGGTGAAGGAACTTCTTCTCGCCCTTCTCGTCATCATAAGTCAGCCCATACACTTTCGCGAAATTCTCCCCGAGGTTATGGACTGTCCCGCCCTGGAGCGCCTTCCCGTCTGGCATCAGCATGTCGAATGCTATCGAGTAGTCCGCGCCGGCGAACTTGTCATGTTCAGGCCTCTGGACCAGCTTGAAGGGAATGCACAATGACTTGAAGAACTCCTTGTAAATCTCGACAGCCTCCTTAATCTGCCTCTCGCAATCCTCTTTCCCGGCATGCGCAGTGTGCGCCTCGTTCCAGAAGACTTCCCTCCCCCGAATCAGCGGCTTCGTCGCCTTCGTCTCATACCGATACACGCAGACGGTCTGGTGCATCTTGAACGGCAAGTCCGCGTGAGTCCTAATCCAGTAGGCAAGCATCGGGTGAATCGCAGTTTCGGAGGTGGGCCTGATTGCGAGCTTCCTCTCGCCTTCCTCGGGATTAAGAGCGCTCGCCCAGAGCACCTGCTCCTCGAATCCCTTTATGTGCTCCCCTTCTTTCCTTAAATTGTCCTCGGGAATGAGGAGCGGGAAGAGCATCGGCTCGTGGGCGTGCTTCTCCAATAAGTCTTCGAGTATGCCGAAGGCCCTTTTCATTATCCCGAAACCCCAGCCCTTGTAAACAGGCATCCCCTTTACCGGGTAGCGGAGGTCGATTATGTCCATCTCCTCGAGAACAGTATTATACCACTCGGAAAAATTGTCCTTTGAGAGCTTCATGGTCTCCTATTTGCGCCGAATCGTTTTAAATATGTTATAGAGGTTAGATAGGGGCATGGGAATCATTGAGGAATACGCGAAAAAGAGACTGCTCGAGTCGATGGGCCTGAAAAGAGGCGAAAGCGTCCTTATTCTGACTGATGAAGGAAAACGGAAAATCGGGGAAAAATTTTACGAGGGAGCGAGCCAGATATGTAACGAGGTCGGCTTAATAATAATCAAGCCGAGAAAATACAACCGGGAAGAGCCGCCACCCTTTGTTGCCGAGGCAATGAAGAAGGCTGATATTGTGATTATGGTGACTTCCACCTCCTTTACTCACACGACTGCCCGCATCGAAGCCTCGAAAGCCGGGGCCAGGATTGCGAGCATGCCGGGAATCACCGAAGAATTGATTAGGAGAGATTACCGGGTGGATTACCGAAAGCTCAATGACTATTCGAAAAATTTGCTCGAGAAACTGAAAGGGGTTCGAGAGGTTCGAGTGACAACAAAACTCGGGACGGACATAACTTTTTCGGCCCAAGGCCGCTCTTTTAGGGGCTTTCACGAGGGCCTTTTCCTCTCAAAAGGAGTTTACGGGAATCTCCCTGCAGGCGAAATCTACATTGCCCCACTCGAAGGAACAGCGAACGGAAGAATTGTTGTCGATGCATCCATGGCCGGAGTCGGGAAATTGAAGGGAAAGATGACAATTGTGGTAAGGGATGGTTACGCCACCGACATAACGGGTGGAGCCCAATCAAAGAAATTCAAGAAATTCCTCTTTGGCCTCAGTAAGGGCGAGCGAAATATTGCGGAATTCGGAATTGGGACGAATCCTTACATGAAAATCACCGGCGAAGTCCTAGGGGACGAGAAAGTTTTGGGGACCTGCCACTTCGCCCTCGGGGACAACATCGGGTTTGGGGGAAAGAACAGGGCGAGAATACATAACGACGGAGTGGTGAGGGCGCCGACGATTTATGCGGACGGGAGAAAAATAACGGAAAACGGGAAACTGGTTGTTAACTAATCCCCAGCCCCAGAGAGCGGCCTCTCCTTCCTCATCTTCCTCAAAACATCCGCTATCTCGTCTATCTCTCCCATCGTGTTGTGGTAGCTGAAACTGAGCCGCACTATTCCTCCGGGCTCGAGTCCCCTCACGAACTCGTGGTTGCAAATCGGGTCCTTGTCCCCTCCCCGGTTCTGGATCCCATTTTCCGACAGCCTGGCTGAGAGTTCGCTGGCAGTATATCCTTCGAGATTGAAGGTTACCAAGGGCGTTGGAAACTCCCCCAATGCCTTCGGAGAAATACGGAGTAATGGCCTGAAGCCGGGAATCTCACTGAACCTCTGGAGCGCATAGACCAAAAGCTCGTGCTCCCGTGCCATAATCTCTTTCCATCTTTCCATCATTTTCTCGACCACTGCGCCGAGCGTCACTATCTCTATTGTCGGCCACGTGCCGGGCTGGTGCTTCGCTTCCCTTTCCGCCCATACGGGTTCCAATCCGCCATCCCGACCAACATGCAGGTCAGCTATCGTCCCGCCTCCCGGTATCACCGGCAGCCTGTCCTTTAGCCACTCGGCCGAGGCAGCAAGCACTCCTCCTCGAGCGCCCAGCTTGTGGCCAGAAAAAACGACGAAATCAGCGCCCCACTCTGTTTTACTCATCGGGAAGTGCGGCGCATACTGCGCGCAATCAACTGCCGCCAGTGCACCGTATTCATGCACTAGCCTGGCAAGCTTCCCGACATCCGGTCTCATTCCGTTTATATTCGAAGCAGCGGTAAAAGCTACAATTCTGACGTTCCCGTTGTTCTCGGAGAGCTTTCCCTCCAAATCCGCTTCATCTATGAGCCCATCAGGCTTTTGCCTTACCCTTATGACAGTGGCTCCAGAATTCCTCCACGGGAGATTGTTCGAAGTGTGTTCCATCGTTGGGACCAATATTATGTCATCTTTCGAGTATCTGCACATGCAGGCGAGCTTCCCGATTAAGTCACTCGTGTTCATACCATAAAGAACGATGTCCTTCTCCCCGTCTATCCCGATGAATTCCTCTATCATACGCCTGTTGTAATTCACTTTCTCGGTGTATAACGCTGTTCCCGAGTCCATTTTTGCTCCAGCCCTCGAGGCCAGGTTGTTCCTCCCGCCATAAGGTCCATAATCGAAAAATGCGTCCAAGGCAGCCGCCACTGCTACTTTCGGGACCTGGGCAGTTGCTGCGACGTTTGTCTGAATCGTTCCTTCGCCCGGCCCGAATGCTCCAAGGGGTTCCATCAAAAGCGCATCTTGGAACGGCTTCCCAGACCTCTTTGGCAGGTTCTTTTTTCTAGCGAAAGCAGCGAGTATAAGCTCGGCTCTTATCTTGAATGTTCCTCCCATGCTCAACTTATGTCAAAAAGCGAATTTAAGAAAGTGTTATAAATATCTTTATTACAAAAACAAACATGGCAAAAGCTCTCGAGGAAAGGCTCGAGGAAATCGGGTTCTCTAGCAACGAGGCCAAGATATACCTCGCGCTGCTCGAGTCCGGCCCGGCCCCGGTGGGCGTGGTGCTGCGCGCGACCGGGCTTTACCGAGTAATCGCATATGACGTGCTCCAGAAGCTCATAGCAAAGGGCTTCGCATCATATTTCCTGAAGAACGGCAGGCGCCAGTTCCGCGCGGAGAACCCCGAGAAGATATGGGAGGCAGCTAGGGCGCGCGAGGCCGAGGCAAAATCCCTTGCAGGGGACCTTGGCGCAATCCGCCCTGCTCCGCCCGCAGAAAGACAGGCCCTGGTATATGAGAAGATTTCCGGCATAAAGTCGGCGCAGGAGAACTATTTCAGGATAATGAGAAAAGGCTCGAAAGACGAGTACCTGATGTTCGGCGCCTCCCTTCAGCTTCACGAGAGGCTTGATTCGTTCTTCAATTATTTTCACGAGGAAAGGGGAAAACTCGGCATAAAGGCGAGGCTGCTTTTCAACGAGGCCAACCGGCCATACGGCGAGCTGAAAAAGAAGTACAAGCCTGTCGAAGTTCGCTATATGCCCGAGAGCGTCATAACCCCATCCTGGATCAGCCTGTATGGCGAAATGATGCTCATAGGGGTGATTGACGACGAGCCCTTTGCCTTCTTCATAAGGAACAAGAAAGTCGTGGAAAGTTACAGGAAATATTTCGAGCTTCTCTGGAAACTCGGGAAGCCATAAGCAGTCTTTCTTCAATCCGCCATCGCTTTGTCCGCATCATCCCAGTTCGAGACGGTTTTTCGGGCATAATTATTTAAATCTTTTCCAACATATATCTATTCCGATATATATGAAGAAAGAGTGCAACCCGAAGATGCGCTTCTTCGTGAAGGGCTTCGCCGAGCTGTTCATCCTCGCCGAGACTTCCGAAAAGCCCATTTCCGGGAAGGAGCTGATGGATTCGATATCAAGAATCACTGAGGGCAGCTGGTGCCCGAGCCCCGGCGCCGCCTACCCGCTTTTGAGGAGAATGGAGAAGGACGACCTGATTAAGTGCACTCTCGGGCTTGGAGGCGGGAGGAGGCAGATACTCTATTCCTCGACTGCGAAAGGCAAGGCGAGGCTTGCGGAGCACCGGAAGCACATGGTCGAGAAATCCGAGGGAATGTTCAGGATGCTTTTGCCCCTGATGATGCGGATACTCCACCGCAGGAGCGAGCATCTCACGGAAAAATTAGCCGAACTCTCGGACCTCATAATGTGGAACAGGACATACATGATGTCGCTCCCGGACAAGACTCTCGAGCCTGAGCTTGACAGGATGATTGCGATTTTCACGAAATTGAAAAAGGAAAGGGGAAGCAAGTAAGAAGAAAACGATAAGGGAATCGAAATGGCAGAAACTGAAAACATCATTGAGGCGAAAGGGCTTTGCAAGAGCTTCGGCTCATTCCAGGCGGTGAAATGCATAGACCTCGAAGTAAAAAAAGGCGAGATATTCGGTTTCCTCGGGCCGAACGGGGCGGGGAAAAGCACAACGATAAACATGCTGACGACCATGCTCTCCCCAACGAGCGGGACTGCAAAAGTCGTAGGATATGATGTTGTCAAGGAAGAAGCCGAAGTCCGCGAAAACATAGGGATTGTCCC
This sequence comes from Microcaldota archaeon, assembly GCA_021813385.1. Lineage (GTDB taxonomy): Archaea > Micrarchaeota > Micrarchaeia > Burarchaeales > JAKAKT01 > JAKAKT01. The sequence continues at coordinate 17,900 of JAKAKT010000039.1, read as the reverse complement.
GCAGGAAATCCTCCTTGAAGCCCAGCTTTCCGCGCGTCAGAACCTCGAGTTCTACGGCAAGCTTTATCATATGGACAGGAAAGTGATGGGGGAGAGGATTCCCGAGCTCCTGAAAATGGCCGAGCTCGAGAGCAGGGCGGACGACCAGGTCAAAACTTTCTCGGGGGGCATGAAGAGGAGGCTTGAAATCGCAAAAGCGTTCCTCCACAGGCCCGCCATAATCATCATGGATGAACCCACTATCGGCCTCGATATACAGACTAGAATGGTGATTTGGGACAAGATTCGCGAGCTCAACAGGGCGGGCATCACGATTTTCATGACCACGCATTACCTTGATGAGGCGGACCTGCTATGCGACAGGATAGCGATTATGGACCATGGCGAGATAAAGGCGATTGGGACACCGGAGGAGCTCAAGCACAGCATTGGCAAGGACACGGTGATTGAAGTGGAGTTCACGGGACCGCAGGAAAAATTTCTCAAGGAAATAGACAAGCTTTGCGAAAAGGCCACGGTTACAGAGAACCATGGCCACATGGTGAAATTCACATGCAAGGACCCGGTGAATGCGATAAAGAAGATAATAGACCACGCAACGCACGCAGGAGTCAAGCTCGACAAGGTTTCGATGCACGAGCCTTCGCTCGATGACGTGTTCGTCCATTACACGGGAAGGGCGATAAGGGAGCAAGGCGCTGAGAACATGCAGGCTAAGTTCTTCGCAGTTGCGAGAAGGTAATTTTCATGGGAATGCTCGGGGACACATACATAATCTGGGAAAAAGAGATGCAGATATGGGCGAAGACGCCCATAATGAGCCTGGGCAGGGCGTTCATGATGCCGATACTCTGGCTTGTGATATTCGGAAATGTTTTCGGGGGAACAGTGAGCAATGTCCCGATAGCGCTGGTGATGGAGGACAACGGCCATTACGCCCAGGTTTTTTCCGAGTCTTTAAGCGAAGGGAGCATACTGCGGGTTACTGCGAACACTAATTACCAGCATGCGCTCGATTTGCTCGAGAACAGGAAAGTGACTGCAATTGTTTTTATCCCGCCAGGGTTTTCTGGCAGCATCGCACAAGGGAATCCAGCCCAAGTGAAGGTGAGCATAGACTCAACGACCCCCCTGCTTTCAGGAGCGATTAGTTCGGGTCTTGCCCGGGGCCAGCAAAAATTCGCTAACCAGATATTGCTTGAAACATCCAACTTAGCGGTTCCAACAGCCCCCACTCTCGATATCCAGCAGAACATCCTTTTCGGAAGAGGGATGAGGTATATCGATTTCATGGCTGCCGGAGTCGTTGTGCAGGTGATGGTGTTCTCCGCGCTTTTCGCAGGGGGAATGGGAATTATACTCGACAGGGAAATCGGGACCCTCAAAATGCTCATGGCAGCGCCGATAGACAAAATGGCGATTGTTCTCGGGAAGATAAGCGCAGGCGCAACGCAGGCGGTATTTTCCGGGGCAATCGCTCTTGGGATTGCAGTTGCAATAGGGGTTCAGATTAAGACGGGCCTTGTCGGCATTGCCCTCGTTTTCGTAATGCTCACGCTAGTAGCGTTCGGCTTCATCGGAATGACAGTCGCCCTTGCCGCAAGAATCCGCACGCTCGAAAGCTTCATGATGGCGGTGCAGACGATTGTGATGCCGGTTTGGTTCCTATCGGGCTCGCTCTACCCCATCGAGACTATCCCGGATTGGCTAAGGCCGATTGCCCTCATGAATCCGCTCACATATGCCACGGATGCAGTCAGGTCGCTGATGCTCAGGGGCGTGATCTGGTCGACTTTAGCTTTCGATTTCGGGGTAATGATTGTATTCTCATTGCTTATGGTTTTCATCGGCACGAGGATGTTCAAAAGAACGCTTGAATAAATTATAAAAAAACGGTGATTGGTATGAATGGAATGAAACTGTGGATGCTTGTTGCGCTGGCAATGCTCGTTTCGCTAGCTTCAGCCCAGTCTGTGTCGAATTACCTAGTGGTAACTGATGTGAAGACCTCTCCGGCTGAGATTTACGCCGGTGACGATGTGAACGTGTCGTTCGTTCTGCTCAACGCTTATTCATATTCCGCAGACGGGGTTATAGTGCAGCTTTCTGGCGGATACCCGCTTGTGGACCTATCGCCAACCCAACCTTACAGGATAAATGCGATTGCTTCCGGAATCAACCAGCTCGGCCTAGAGCCGATAGTGTTCAAGCTGCGCATAGACCCTAATGCCCCCGCTGGGACATACACGATGAATGTGGTTGGGACATACGCTACCGTCACCGAGACGAAACTCGCGAACGGGGCAACGAGCACCCTCGCGACAGTTAAGACGGACACGATGCCGATTTCAATTAGGGTAAGGGGAGCCCCGCATCTCTCGGCCAGCATAGTCTCGCAAGGAGTCGAGCCAGGGGTGAAGAGCATTATGACCCTCTTGGTGATTAATGACGGGACAGATACTGCGAAGGGGGCGCAGATTGAGCTCAACCCGACTGATATTTTCGAAGTTCTTGGCACTTCCTCAAATTATCTTGGTGACATAGAACCAGGGAAGAGCGTCCAGGCTTCTTTCACTATACGGGCGAAAGAGAATGCCCCGAGCAAGAAGCATGAATTGCCGGTCATGCTCGATTACACAAATAAGTATGGCAAGGGATTCGATTACTCCTCAAAAGTTCCAATCATGGTGAGTGTCTATGAGCCATCCCTAGAGGTTTCGATAAGCGATGCGACATCAAGGCCCAGGGCGGGTGATGACGCAGCGATTGTCCTTCAAGTCAGGAACAAGGGAGACGGGCTCGCAAAGAATGTCGTCCTGGATGTCTCAAGTGCGGGGCCAATCGAGGTAAAATGGCCGACCAACAAAATCACGATTGGGGACATTGCAGGAGGCGGGAAAGCAACGGCGACAGTCAATGTGAAGGTGCAGGAAGGGGCTGGCGAGCAGGAAGTCTCGCTCCCGGCGCGCTTAACCTTTTCGAGCTCGAACAAGCAGCAATCCTACGACCTCCCGAGCTTGATATCGATAGGCCTCGAACGCTCGGCTAATTTCATAGTCATCAATTCGAAATCAGAACTTCGGTCAAATGAATTGTGGAAAGAGGTCGTTTTCAGCGTAAAGAACACAGGCAACGTGCCTGCAAAAGAGATTAAGATTAGCCTCAACACACAGTACCCGATAACCCCGAGCGGAAAGGACCAGTACGTCCCCATGCTCGCACCAGGCGAGAGCATGGATGTCGCTTTCCATGTGGACATTGACTCGAAGGCAGTCCCGCAGGCGTATCCCGTAGACATCTACTTCCAATGGAAAGAAGACGGCGATAAGGTCTATTCCGTGACGAAATCGAGCTCCCTCCCCGTACAGAGCGGAATTCCCGACATGAGCCTATACTATGCCCTCGGGGGGCTGGCAGTCCTAGCAGTTGTGGCAATGCTCTACAGGAAGATGAAGAAGGCGAAGAAAAAGTAGTGCTCGCCTCTCCCAATCCCCCAGTTCTTTTTTTCTCCCTAAGTCTTCGGGAACGGCGTCATTTCGCGTTCTTTTCCGCCCGTGCTTATGTATTTCGTGTAGTTGAAAACATATATTTTCGTGAAGTTGTCAGCACTTATCAAGAGGTAGGTTGTGTCTCCGTCTTTCACCCCCACGAGCCTTGCGTTAACCGGGTTTTTTTCAGCCATGTAACCGGATAGGTCGAGTCCTCGCATACCTTCGCTGAAATCCAAAATTTTAAGGTTTAGGTCGAGCATTGCAACTGCGAGGTCCTCGGGAACGCATGCGAAGGCAAAGCCGTTCGGGATGCTTATTTTTTCATTTGCCAAAGGCCTTTCATAATCCACCACGCCTTTTTCATTTATGGAGACTTTCAAGACCCCGTGCGCGGTAGCATCCGTGATGAAATAAGTGTGAGTAACAACCTTTTCGCCTCCGAATTCATTTCTGGTCGAAGTCCCTACATATGCAATCCTCGCCTGGTCAGAGAACTTTGTAAGCCCTATCGCGGCGAGCTGTTTAGTTAAGTCAACTGTCACAGTACCCGCCACAAGCGAGGCAGTTCCTTGTTTTGGGGCTATTGTCCCTTTGCCGAAAGGAGCAGACTTGTAATCGCCGGCGCGGGAGAACCAGGTGCGAACTTTTTCAGCTGTGAGCCCGGAAGTTTGGGCCAGAGCATCCGTCAATAAGCCGCCCCGAATGAAAAATGACGCTGCTACTGCCACCGGAAGCAACTTCGTAACGATAAAGCGCCGGGTTGGGTCGGGCTGCTTTTCATTGCGCTGTTTTCTGTCAGTAGTTGAAGTATTGGTCATCGCCTGTGCCACAAAACCACCTGCAATAATTATGCCCGAAAGAATATATACGTCTTTTGTTTTTGAAACTCGGACATAAGCAGAATCCCGCTTCACTTGAACATAAGGGAATACTTCTTTTCGTATTCCTTATGGTCGCCGATGAAGAAGACCGTTCTTGTTTTTGCACCAAGGTCAATCAGATACAATGCCCGGTAATCGCCAATCTCAAGAACCCACACTTCGCTGTGCTTTTTGAGAGTTCTCGCAGGGCGCAGCATGCTTAGTTTTTCCAGCCTCCGTTTTACCCTCTCGCGCGCTGGTTTGTCAAGCTTGTTCATCACTGCAAGCGCTTCATCGGTAAGAAGAACGTTGTATTTTTCGACTCGAGAAGGCATCGGATCAGCTCAGATTTGCTCGATTCTGTGGAGCCGTGCCTTGCCGGCTTTCAGCTTGCGCAGCGCCGGTTCCGCATCGTTGTACATCATTTCCTCGATGACTTCCTCTTTGGTCTTGACTAGCCCATACTTTGCGGCAAGCTCCATCGCGCCGACCCTGAAGATGTCCGCCTTGGACTTGAATACGCCGAGCAGAAGCAGCCGCTCGACTGCCTCCTCAACGCTTCCCTCGTATTGCAGCATTGTGGATTTCATGAGCATTCACCCCGAGTATATATACAAGTTTTGTATATATAAATCTTCCTTTCCAAAGCTCGCCAGGTGTTAAAACAAGATGTAGAGAGAGCAAGGAATGAACCATTTTAGAGTAGGAATCCTCGGTTATATGGTTGGAGTGTGGATCCACTTGGCTGTTTTTCATGGCGAGTTGTTTGTAATACTGCGTTAGCAGTTGAGTCTGGTACCGGTATGAAATCGTAATATGTGCCTTTCCTTACCATGCATCCGGTATCACCCGCAGGGTCATGACCGTACCAAAACGAAAACGTCTGACTGTATCCACTGCGGACTACTTTTCCCAATACTGCCACAGCTTTACCATCAAGAAAGCCTACAACATATTTCTCTTTAGCGCCATTCTTACCAGTGGATTCTACCACATCATAGGTTGTATCAGTAACCGTCACTTGATTAACACCCAAGTTACCAGATGCGCCGGCGGTATTGCTGGAAGTTTGCTTAGAAGCCTTCGGTTCTGGATTTTGGAAGAAGACCAAATCGGTCATAGAAGCTGCAATTACAGCTGCCCCCGTAAGCAATATAATCGGCCAGATATCGCCTCTAGGTTTTTTCGGTGGCTGCCTGCCTTCGTTCAAAGGTTTTTGAGCGGGAAAACCTCTTCTGGCATCGGCTTGCCCGAGCATCCTTTGCGAAGGAGCTTTATCAGGCCGAGGATGCGGGGAATGTCTAAAGAGCATCATAACCACCCATTCTATTTTAGCTTAATAATTTTTTAACTCTTTAGTTTAGGCATAACCCTTGGTTTCGAAGAGCTTTTAGTGAGACATTAGAAACTAAAATGAAGACGAGGGGCTGGGGGTAAATATCACAAGAAAGGGTTATATTCCTTTTTTGCGTAATAGTCGTACTTATTCTATAGAGAACTTATTGAGTGGGTCAGATGGCAGCAAAGGCATTGTACGTGGCTGGACGTTTTGATGAGAGCCAAGGCAAGGCTTCGAAGATTGGGCTCGAAGTGTTCTCGAGGCTCAGGCCCCTGTTCGATTTCGACTACAAAAATGGCGGCAGTTTCAGGGAACTCGAAGGCGTATTGGCCAGAATAAAAGAATACAAGGTTGTTTTTTGGTTCGCAGATGTCCCAAATGACAAACCAAAACTGATTGGGGCGATAAAAGAGGCAAATCCCCCCTGTCTTCTGATTACCTCAAAGAGGAATACCGAAGGCCAGTACACCGTTCCGGACCTAGTTTACCATGCCTTGGGAATCAAAAGCAACTTGTTCGTTGAGTTTACTTCCGAACAATGCCAGTATAAAGGAAGAGTCATGGACCCGTTAGGGAACGTTTTTCTCGACCACAATGAAAATTTTGCTTTAGTGGCCCAAGTTTTAGGTAAGAGAGTGGAGGAACTGTCGAGTTTCACAAGGGTGTCAAGCCAAAGAGCGGGCGAGCGGCGGGAAATTCCGGACGAGAATGACTTTTTCGATTTGGTGAGGGCGCATGGGGACACGTTCCACGAGCTCATACACCCGCACCCGGAAGCTGCGAACAGGTTCTTCGGGAACGCATCCTTCAGATGCGAGCGCGGTTTTCCATCAATGAAAGCCGGAGGGCTCGTTTTCGTTTCCCGAAGAAATGTCGATAAGCGTTTCATCGAACCGAATTCCTTCGTTGCCGTCGAGTTGGGCCTCCCAGTAAGGTATTTCGGAGACCATAAGCCATCCGTAGACACCCCAATCCAGATAGCGCTTTATAGCCACTATTCAAATGCCAGGTACATGCTCCATTCCCACACATACGCCGAAGGCGCGCCATTAACCCAGTCGATTGTCCCTTGCGGCGCACTAGAAGAGGCCAACGAAATCATTGATGTTTTTCCCAATCAAAACGAAGTCAACTTCTCCATCAACCTCCGCGGGCACGGCTCTTTGGTAATCGCGGACAGTGTCGCCCAATTCAGAGCGGTCAGGTATGCGGCGAGGCCGATTCCTGAGATACATCCGGACTATGCGAAAGACCTCGGATAGCGTTGGGACTCATGCGTCGGTCGCCTTTCATTGAAGCATTTATATAGTTAATCCACGAAATAGCTCTCGAGGTTTTCTCGAAGTTGAAAAAGCGCTTGCGCCGCCAAAATTAGCGCCCCGCCGTGCGCTTGCGCGTTCGAACGCGCAAGCGGTCCGCCTCGAAGCGGATCTGCGCACTCGGGTGCGCAGCACTTGCAGGCGGGGGCGCTGGGCGCGCAAGCGCTAGAGTTGAAGTTATGGTTAGCGCGGCGGTAAAGTCTATTTGCAAAGACATCAAATCCCTCAAGATTCAGGGGGCCCGGGAGGTTGCAAAAAGCGCTGTCAAGGCCCTCGCTGTTCAAGCTAGCGAATCGACTGCAAAGACTGTCGAGTCGATGAAAGGCGAGCTGATTGAGGTGGCCGACATGCTCGCTGCTACCCGCCCGACAGAGCCCATGATGAGGAACTCGCTGATGTATGTTTTCTCGAGAATAAAAGAGGAGAATCCGAAGAATGTGAAAGAGCTAAAGGAGATTGTTGAAAAGGAAAACAAGGATTACCTCGTTTCCCTGGAAAAGAGCATTTTCGCCATTTCCGAATACGGGGCGAGGGAGATGCCGAAAGGGGGCACAATCCTCATCCATTGCCACTCGCACACGGTCGTAGGGATAATGGCGAGGGCGCACGAGATGGGGAAGGAAGTGAACGCAATATGCTGCGAGACACGGCCGAAGTTCCAGGGGAGGACAACTGCGAAGGAGCTCTCGCAAGCAGGAGTCCCGACAAGATTGATTGTCGATTCAGCAGTCAAGGCGTTCATTGGGGAGGCCGACGCAGTGCTCGTGGGAGCGGATTCCATCGATTCCGTCGGAAACCTTATAAACAAAATCGGCACATCAACAATCGCGCTCGTGGCATTCGAGAAGGACATCCCCTTCTACTCTGCTGCCGAGCTCTACAAGTTCGACCCGATGACATTGTGGGGAGCGATAACGAAAATTGAGGAGCGGGACCCTTCTGAAGTCGCGGATCCGAAGGAATTCGATGGCGTTGAGATACGGAATCCGGCGTTCGACCTCACGCTTGCGAAATACATAACCGCTTACATAACCGAACGGGGTGTCTTGCCCCCGTCTAGCCTCATGGGAACTGCGATAGGAAAGGGAATAGGTGTCGAGAATCCTATGAGCAAGTGATGAGTCGGCAATGAAGGATAGAACTTACGCAGGAAGAATGGTGAATCAATATGGGCGTTTGCGACATGGCTGAGCGTGAATACAGGTGCAAGGTGAAGGTCTTCGACGTTACGACCGGGCAGAATATTGTTTTGCTTAATAAGGAACAGGCAGTTGAAGAGGACATCTACATTTCCGACAGGGTGATAATAAAGCATGGCGATGTCGAAGTCACATGCATCGTCGACCTTTCAAATGTCTTGGTCAAGAATGACGAGATAGGGGTCTTTCAAGAGTCAGCGGAGAAGCTCGGCGTGAAGCCCGGGGATGAGGTAATCATCTGCCACGCCCAGCATCCAGTGTCAGTCGACTACATAAAGAAGAAAATGGACGGAAAGGAGCTGACAGCAGAAGAAATAAACACGATAATCAAGGAAGCTGTTGAGAACAGGTTGAGCGATGTCGAGCTCGCTTCCCTCATGACCACAATGTACATACGCGAGCTTTCAATCGATGAGACTGTTGCGCTCACAAACGCGGTAGTTGCTACGGGCTCGCAGCTCAATCTGAACAGGCACCCGATTCTTGATAAGCACTGCAGCGGAGGAGTTGCGGGAAACAGGACCACCATGGTTGTGGTGCCGATAATCGCCGCAGCAGGCCTTTACATACCGAAAACGTCTTCACGCTCAATCACTTCTGCCTCGGGCACAGCTGACACGATGGAAGTGCTCGCGAATGTGCAATTCGGAATCGATGAAATGAAGGAGATTGTTTACAAGCACCACGGCTGCATCGTCTGGGGGGGAGCGATAAACCTCGCGACCGTGGACGACAAGCTAATAAAGATAAGGCACCCGCTCAGGCTCGACCCGAAGGGGGTATTGCTTGCGAGCATCCTGGGGAAGAAAAAATCAGTGGGGGCCGAATACGTGGTCATCGACATCCCCGTAGGCAGGGGGTCGAAAATAGAAAATGTCGAGGATGCGAAAGCTCTTGCCAAGGATTTCATAAATGTCGGCAGCAGGCTGGGCATGCATATCGAATGTTTCATCAGCGACGGTTCGGACCCTATAGGGGAAGGGATAGGTCCGGCTCTCGAATGCGCCGATGTGCTCAAGGTCCTGCAGAACGACGGCCCGACAGACCTTCGGGACAAGAGCCTACAGATTGCCGGAGAGCTTCTCGAGCTTTGCGGCAAGGTGCCGAAGGGGGCAGGCTTTGATATGGCTGCGGATATCCTGCGCTCAGGCAAGGCTTTTGAAAAGATGAAGGGGATAATAGAGGCGCAGGGCGGGGACCCGAAGATAACCCCAGAGACTCTCCCCATAGGAACGAAGAGGCATGAAGTCATTGCCGACAAGGACGGGAGGGTCCAGCATGTGGACAACCGCCTGATAAACAAAATCGCCCGGGCTGCCGGAGCCCCGAAGGACCATGGTTCAGGCGTCCTTCTTCACTGCGAGCACGGGGATAAGGTGACCAAGGGGGACATACTTTTCGAAATTATTGCTGAGCACGAGTCAAAACTTGAGTTTGCGGTAAAGTCGCTCGAAACGATGAACCCAATCGAGCTCGAGAGGGTGATAATAGGGAAATTCGCCGGGAACGGGTATTTCTCGAAATATTAGCATTGCGCTTAGAGGATGGCAAAAAGAAAAAAATTGGAGGTGTTTGGTGTGAAAATCACGATTCCAGCAATGATAGAGGGAGGAAAGGCGAGCGCAGGCCCGCCCCTGGGCCCGGCCCTTGGCCCGATGGGGGTCAATGTAAACCAGGTAATCGCTGCGATAAACCAGAAGACCAAGGATTTTGAGGGCCTCACGGTTCCGGTAAAAGTCATCATCGACAAGGACACGAAGGGCTTCGAAATCGAGGTCGGCAGCCCACCTGTCAGTGCGCTCATAAAGAAGGAAATCGGCGCCAAGTCAGGCGCGAAGACGAAAGATGAGAAAGTCGGGGACTTGCCTCTAGCGAAGGCAATCGCAATCGCAAACAGCAAGAAAGACAGCAGCCTCGCAAAGGATACTAAGGCAGCGGTGAAGCAGATTCTCGGCACTTGCGTATCGATGGGGGTTACCTGCGAAGGCAAGGACCCGAGAGAAATCATCAAGGAGATTAACGAGGGCAAGCAGGACGGAGCGTTTAAGGCATAACCCTGCATCTGGGTTTCCGGGCTGAATTGCGTTTAGTGCGCACCGATGCGCATAGGACTTATATAGGTGATTTGGGATGGGAAGAGCGTTTGGAAAGGCACTTGCCATATTTGCGGTGTTAGTCCTCGTTTTCCCAGCCCTCGTTATCTCAGTCTCCCCGAAATGGGTCTACTCCGCTGCGAACAAGTATGTGTTCCTGTCTTCCACAAGCGAAGAGAAAACCATCTTTTTTGCTACGGGGAGTGGAGTTCTAGCCGCCATCAACAAAAGCGATGGCAAATCTCTTTGGCAGGTTCAGGTCGGTCCCTCTGTTTTTTCCAACCCGAATTTCAATCTGGGTAAAATCTATGTCGCTCCCTACGACGGCAACATCCAGGCGTTCGATTCAAAGACAAAGACGCAGCTGTGGAGCTATAAGACTGGCGGGTCGATATGGGGCTCCTCGCCGCAGATCTATAAAGACACCCTGTTCGTTGGGCTCGAGAATGGGAAGCTTTTCGCAATCAACAAAAGCGACGGCGAGGAAATATGGGAAGCCATGACGGGCGGTCCGATACGGTCCTCACCGCTCGTATACATGGGGAAAGTTTATGTCGGCTCTGGCAATTCCAAGATGTATGCGTTCGATTCCGAAACAGGGAAAAAGCTCTGGGAGTTCAAGGCTGATGGCCCGATTTGGCTCTCCTCCCCTGCCGCTTCCCTCAATACGATTTTCTTCGGCTCGATTGACGGAAACCTTTATGCGGTCTCAGCAGACAAAGGCAAGCTCATAGGGACATTCAAGACAGACGGGTGGGTGACATCAACCCCAGTTGCCCCAGAGGGTTCAGGGTTCGTGTTCTTCGGTTCGAACGATGGTTACTTCTATGCATTGGACGCTCAAACGCTCGCGCTTAAATGGAAATTCAAGACAGAAGGCCCAATCCAAGGTATTCCAAAAGCAGTCTCTTCTTCAAGAGGGACAGTAATATACTTTAGTTCGAACGAGGGCCAGGTCTATGCGCTTAGAGCAACAAGCGGCACAAAAGTGTGGAGCTTCCAAGCCATCGACTGGTTAAGCACCCCCGTCATTGAAGAAAATTTCGTCTATTTTACGTCATACGAGGGCAAGATATACGCCGTGTCGATTCTTGGGTGCACCGTCACCTCTCCAACGGAAAACTTTGCCATCAGCGATGATTACCTGATTGTGAACGGGACCGGTTCCTCCACAGAGAGCATAAAAAGCATCAGTCTTAGGGTTAATGAGGGCAGCTGGAAAACAGCCCAAGGGACAACCGAATGGTCGGCGAATCTTTCTCTCGAAGGCATACAATACGGGACTTTTGAAGTGGAATGTTCGGCAACGGACTCTGCAGGAAAGGTAGAGCCTGCCCCTTACACAACAGTGAAATTTGTGAAGAAGGAGTTTGTCCCGCTGAAGGAAATGCAGGTAACATCCCCGAAAGAATCGAATGTTGAGCAGAAAATAAGAATCGAAGTTCTGGGAGAGGACGGGGCCCCGCTCAAGGGATCTCTTGTAAAAATCGGTTCAGCCGAGTACATCACTGGCGACGATGGTGTTGCCGAACTCGCACTCAAGGATCCAGGCAAGCGGGAGATAGAGATAACCTATGATGGTTACTCAAAAAAGACTGTCGAAATTGAAGTCAAGCAGGAAATCAGCCTGATAACCTATCTCTATGTGCTGGTAGGGGTAATGGCCGTTGTGGTCGTCCTACTTCAGTTGAAAAGGAGGAAACCATGAGGGGTTCGGCTCGGCTTTCCAGTTTTTTCAGGAAGGGAAAGGCCGATGCACTTTTGCTAGCAAGCGGTGAATCCCCCAACCCAAATTTCCTCTACTTCTCGGGAATGCAGCTCGATAATTCCGTATTCATAGCTGGAAGGAATGGAGAGCGAACCCTGCTCGTTAATGAAATAAACGAGACCGAGGCTAAAAACGTTAAAGAATCAGATGTTGTTGTTTTCAAGGACAGGCGGGATTTCTGGAAAAAAGCAACGGATGCCCTTCTGGGATGCCGGCTGATATCCCTTGACATGAATGAGATGAACGCGAGGGCATTTTCAGAAATCCAAAAAAGAATCATGACGAAGAAATTCGTCGATGGCTCGAAAACCATGCTAGAGCTTCGGGCAGTTAAGGAGGAATCGGAGCTCGAGCTCATAAGAAAATCTGCGCGCATAGCGAGAAGCATTCTCTCCCAGCTTCACGTTAAGGTGGGCATTACAGAACTTGAGTTAGCAAAAGAGCTTCGGATAAAAGCCATCGAGAATGGTTGTGCCCTCTCTTTCGAACCCATCGTGCTTGCCGGCTCGAACACGGCAATGCCGCACGGAAAGCCTTCAGGAAAAAAGGTCTCGCAAGGCGAAGTGGTTCTCGTTGATTTTGGAGTAAAATATAATTCATATTGCTCGGACATAACCAGATGCTTTTTCATTGGAAAATGCGAAGAGGAGCGCCAAAGGTACGCGGAACTGAAGAGTGTTCTCGAAGACTTGTTGAAGGGATTGAGAGTAGGGGTTCTTGGGGGAAAAGTGGGGGCAGTATGCAACGAGCTGATGGTCGAATCAGGTTTCGGGAAAATGATTCACTCCCCAGGGCACGGCATAGGGCTGGATGTCCATGAAAATCCATCGCTATCGAAAAAATCAAGGGAGAGGCTGGCCAACGGCATGGCCATAGCCATCGAGCCAGCTTTTTACGGTAAATATGGATTGAGATATGAGGATGATGTAGTCGTTGATGCGGGAAGAGCGAGAATAATCTGATGCCCCAGTTCATTTACCTGAGCTTCATAAGGAACAAGAAAATGTCCCCCGTCACAATTGTTATGAGCATTGCCGCGAGCACGTGCGGCATAAAGCAGTTCATGTTCTTGTATATCGGGAATTCCTTGAGCGGCAGGGTTTTTAGCTTTTCCAGCTCCTTGACAGTCAGGACCTTCTTCAGCCCGTATTTCTTCACAAGCTCAGGGTCCATCCTCTCCGTAGCCAGCACGTCCTCCTCTTCGATTTTCTCGAAAGGCACAACCTTTATCACATATTCGTCAAGGATGAAATCACGGAATATGTAGACGAAGAACGCCGAGACCACAACGAGCCCCGTCAAAAGCAGATAGGCTAATGGGACCATCTTGGACATATTCCAAAGGAAAAAACCATAAAGCACAAGTATGAAAAGCGACATCAGGGTCTTCTGAACCTCCATCTTCACTTTTTTTGCAACAAGCGCGCGGAGGACCTTCGGCAACATCGATAGGAATAAGTAGGCGCTGAAGAGGACGCCGGAGAGTGCGAATATCGAGACTACGTAGGGAATGCGCAAGAGCGGAGTGTCGTCAACCTTGGTCAGGCTGAATGGCTGCTGGGGTACGAGCAAGGCGATGGACACGAACACCAGGACATCGGCGCCACCGATCTGGCCGTTCATATAAAAATAATAACCTATGAGGAAAAGGAATACCGCGGGGCCGAAAGCCGAGAAAGCTAGCCCGAAAAAAGCCATCGAGAATATCTGGGGGGGCGATGGCCCAAGAAGGGTGTCAGAGACAAAAACATAAATGCTGAATACAATCCCGATAGCAACTAGAGAATAGGTCAGCCAGTTGGGCACGTTCCTGTTGTTGAAAACATCGTAATAAGTTGCGAGAGCACAGCCTACAAGCGCGATTCCAAATCCAAGCAATAGTATCGTTGGGTCCATATCTCCTGCACCTCAAATTCCCCCCGCCAGTGAAATTTTATTGAAGGAATAACTATTTAAAGTGAAAGGAAAAAATAGGTGCAGCCAGTAAAACCCGAAGAGCTAAAGGTGTTCGATTGGTAGAAAAAACTTGTTACCCGGTTTCAATCACAAGCATGGCAATTGCTGCAGTCCTTGGGGGGCTGGCGAACACGCTGTTCTCATTTATCGGGCTCCTAATCTGCATGCCTTGCATGCTCTCGGACGGGCTAGGGGGCCTGACAGCAGTATGGTCCGTGCGCAGAGGGGGCAAGGCGCGGCTGACCAAACTCCAGGCATTCATCCTTGGTGCCTTGAGCGGGTTAATCGGCAGCCTTTTGCTGATTTCCATAATACTGTTGCTTTTCCTAATGTTCGGCGACCTTCTCGGGATGCTGTCGCAAGCGCAGCTTTTCGAGAGGAGCATCAGCGGGACTAGGGAGATATCCGGATGGCTGGTCATTTTGGTTGGCATTTTCCTGATATTCTTCAAAACAATAGTGAGCGGAGTCGCGGCAGTCGCATTATCGGGCCTCGAGTGAACCCGAATGCACACTGGGCGCAGCAGTGTTTCCATCTTCTGCCGTGTTCTCAAAGGCAGTCTTTTCATAAACCGCCATCGTCTTTTTAGCTATCTCTTCCCAGCGATAAACCAACACAATCCGATTCCGAGCAGCATACCCCAGCTTATTCGCCAGCGCCTTATCACCGAGAATCCTCGTCACCTTCTCTGCAATAGAAGCCGGATCATCCGGGTCAGAGTGCAAGCCATTTACTTCATCCTGGACTGTCTCCCGCAATCCGCCAAGCCCGACAACAACGGGCTTACCCAGGCTCATCGCCTCCAGAGGCACAATCCCGAATGGCTCATACCTTGACGGTGCGCATAATATGTCAGAGGAGGCGTAAAGCATCACCCGTTCCTCTTCGTCCACCCATCTGTTTATGAACATCACGTTTTTTTCAATTCCCAAATTTTTGGCAAGACTTCTCATGTCCTCCTCGAGCTCGCCTTTCCCAAGCACCACGAGCTTTGCTCTCGGGGATTTTTCCAATATGGCGGGCATCGCTTTCAAGAGAGTGTCGATTCCTTTGACAGGCGTTAGTCTTCCTGTGAACATCACAATCCTGTCTTCTTGCGAAAAGCCGTTCCTCTCCCTGAACGCCTTTAATCCCTCAACCGAGAGCCTCGACATGTCATATTTTTTTTCATCCACCCCGTTCCACACTACACTGATCCTGTTTTGGGGGAAACCCAGGTGGGTCAATTCTCTTTTCATGAAATGGCTTACTGTTATCACCCTGTCCGCGTGGTTTCCGGCATAATGCTCTATCCCTCTCACCGTTCCCGAGCCTCTCTCACCCATCCTGCCGAATTCTGAAGAATGCATATGGAGAACGAGTGGCAAGCCAGTCGCTTTCTTTGAAATCAATCCCGCAATGCTCGAGAGCCAGTCGTGGCAAGCTATGAGGTCGAATTTTTTCTTCTTTGAGACCTGGTTAACGAACTTGTTCGCAATAACGATGTTGTGCATGAGAATGTCGGAAAAGAACCCGAGCCCAAGCCCCCACCTCTTCAATTCATCATTTGAGAAAAGAGGGAGGACTTCGGTCGCATCTGTTGTTATGGGCCTGTGCACTTCAATTTCGCCCATCATTTCATAAGTCGGGAGCCTGCTCCCGTCGTTCATCGTGAAAACCGAGATTTCGTGGCCCTTCGCCGCGAACTGCCTTGTTATCTCGTCGGCATAAGTCCCGAGCCCGCCAACGAGCCGTGGTGGATATTCCCAGACAAAGTAAGCTATCCGCATCGAAATCAACCGGGCCCTCAAAGGACCCCGAACGCTTTAATCGCATTCTCAGTATTCGGGTTCTCCCCCGCTCCCCTCAATGCATCCCCCAAAGCAAGGAATACCCTCTCAAAGTCTTCCCTGGAAATGTCCCCCATGTTCCCAATCCTGAATATCTTCCCTGCGAGGTGCTTCTGCCCTCCGCCGAGGAGAACCCTGTGCGTTGTTTTCATCTTCTCCCTAATCTCTTCTGATTTTGGGTGCTCGATTGCAGTTAGCGTATCTGACCTAAACCCTTCCTGGGCGAAGAGCGGGAGCCCAATCTCACGCGAGGCTTTCCTTACAGCTTCAGCCCTGCGGGAGTGAAGAGAATTGAACGCATCGAGCCCGGTTTTCCTAATCTTCCCCAAAACATGCCCTGTGGCGACCATCGCGCTTATGCAAGGGGTAAACGGCGGCTGGCCCTTCTCGCGGTATTTCACGTAAGTGCCATAATCGAAATAGTAGCTCCTGGTTGGGGCTTTCTTTGCCTTTTCCCTCGCCCTTTCCGAAAATGCAGCAAATGAGAGGCCTGGCGGGACTCCAAGAGCCTTCTGCGTCGCAGTTATCGTTATGTCGACGCCCCACTCATCCATATGGTAGTCCATTCCAAGCCCGGAGACGTTGTCGACAATCAAAAGCGCCCCGCTCTTCTTCACCTCTTTCGCAATCTCCTTGATCGGGTTCCTCACCGCCGTGCTGCTCTCATTGAACACGCAGGTGACCACATCGTATTTCCCGTTCTCGAGTTCAGCCTTCACATCTCCCGCCAAAATCCCGCGCCCGTATGGTTTCTCAAACACGCGTATGCTCTTCCCGAAAATCTTGGCCATGTCGGCAAGCCTTTCCCCGAAAACCCCGTTCGACAAGGAAAGAACACGGTCGCCTGGATGTATGCAGTTAATCTGTGCAAACTCAAGGCCAGCGGTCCCGGAGCCGGTTACAACATGGACCTCGCCTTTTGTCCCTAGACTCCAGGCAATACCTTCGCTAACTTCAGTTAGAAGCTCAGCATATCTCGGCCCCCTGTGGTTGAACATCTGGCAGGCCATCTTCTCGAGGACATCTTCGGAAACAGTCACGGGTCCAGGTATCATCAGGAGGTCCCGCTTTTCCATACAATCAGCCTTCCCCGTTAACGTCTTTCTGGTCCTTCAGGCCCTTGACTCTCGGGACCATCATTCCCGATTTCCCGAGCCTTGAACCCGGATTCCTGAACCCGAAAAGAAGGTCTTGGGACCTTGAAGGAAGTAGCTGTTTTCCAGGTTGCTCATCTTTCGATTCGAATGGAAGCGCAGGCCTCAAAAAAACCTCCCTTCCTGCGAGGCCAAGCTCTTTTGGAGGCTTCTTTATCGTGATTTCAGGCTTTGGCATCGGCTCGGGCTCCGGGTCGTGGTAAACATCTGCTTTTTTGCCTTCATCCTGTCCAGCCTGCCTACCCTCAAGTTTCGTCATGTTTTCTTTCCCTGGAAACATCCCTATCTCAAGCACATCCTTCGGCTGGGCTCTGGAATGGAGTTCCCCTGAGACCTTCTCGATTCTCTCGAGGTCAGTGACCATGAATCTTTTCCACAAATGAGAACCCTGTCCCCTGAGGAGGCGGTTCTCGGAATTTTCATCTTCCATAAAAACACCGCGAGAAGATAAGCAAGCCAAGCTAATAAAGCTTTTCTGGCATATTAGCGGGTGTGTTGTCCCTTATTAATGTAATCCCGTATTTTGGAGTTCATTCTTCCCCTCGAAACTTCTCGTGAAACGCCTGGAGAGGCGTCCGCAGATGGTCATTCTCCAGGCTCATGTGGGGCCTCTGCTCATTGTAGAACCTCACCGCCTCCTCAAGGCTTCCCTTCCATTCGATGAGCCCCTTCATGGTCAGCACAAGCCTCTCAAGCTTGCCGTTTGACTGAGGATGCTTCACTCTTGCAAGGATATGTTCAACCCCCTTTTCCCTGAGGTGCTCCGTGAACCGGAATGCGTGTTCCTCATCGGAGCAGAACTGCGTCCCGTGGTCAGTCATGAGCTGCTTCGGATGGCCCCATCTGGCAACAGCCTCATCGAATACTTTCAGCGCATTTTCCGTTGTCGCAT
>JAKAKT010000059.1 GCA_021813385.1 Microcaldota archaeon | reverse complement strand
GCCTGATTTCCATAGCCGCTTTCACCATTTTCCCACCCAAACGGGTGGGTGAAAGCGGACATAAGTTCGTGCACTATTTTAGGACAAATGTGTGTGCACTCTACACCTACCTCTTGACATTAGTGTAGCAAATGGCGCAATAAGTGTGCGTAAAGCCGTTTTCGTCGATGGATGTCCGTTTTTCTTCCTTATTAAGCTCCTTCTTGCACTGCTCGCACCTCATGAACAGCCCTAGGTCCATACTGATCACCTGCCGTATTTTCGCTACCCTACTATTAAAGGCTTTTGGTCAGAAGAGGATTGCTCCTAAAACCCAACTTTTAGCCGACTTTAGGTGCAGACTGGGGACTTTAGGTTCAGAAAATAACCGTAGAACAGGGCATTTTTGCAAAATATCTACCATTCGTATGAGAATTTCTAAATTAACGACTGAAAAAATGCTTGAAAGTTTTTGCGAAAGATAAGTAATATATATACTTTACGCTCTAATTAAGGTGCAAGAAAAACGATAAGTTTAAATAGAAAAGGCATCGTTTGGGTTGGGGAAAATGGGAAGCAGAGCATTGCCTAATGAAAAAGTGACTAAAGAAGCTTTGTCAAAATCAGAGGAAGTTTATCTGCGTATTATCCAATCTTTACAGGATAATCCCAATTTTTGCAAAACTCTATTTTACAAAATTTTGTATTTTTCTGACTTTGACTACTACGAGAGAACAGGAAAATCTATTACTGAAGAAGAATACAGGCATATAACTCGTGGCCCAGCGCCACGTTTGTTTGATGTGATTATAAGAGGATTAAAGCAGAAAGGTCTCATTAATGAAAAAAGAAATCCAGTTGGTCATGTAGAACAAATAAGATATCACGTAGTTATCTCAAAAGAAATTGAACAACCTAAGCTTCTCACTTCCGAAGAAATTGCAGAAATCGACCGCAATATTAAGAGAATTTCTGGTATGCTGGCATGGCAAGCCAGTGATTATTCACATAGTGATATCCCAGTTAAAGTTACTAAAAAAGGCGAAATAATTGATTATGAGTTAGTTTTTTATCGTAGCCCTATGTTTTCAGCTGTCCAGCCAACTAAAAACTAAGAAGCGGTATAATGTCTTTTTCTGTTAAACACATTGTTAAGGAAGTAACAGAAAAAGATTTGAGAAAAATTCGTGTAACTGGATTCAACGAAGATTTTGAAAGATTCTTGAAAGTATTACCTGAGATGATAGCGGGCTCAATCGCTGATAATCTTTATCGGTATTATGACCTCCACGTTGTGCAGGGATTAGGGAGAATAAACGGTCAGGTTTATGTAGCGAAAAAAGTGCGTTGCAAACAATTGCGTTGTACGGATCGTTTTAGAGTTGTATTCCAAATAAACGGGGAAGATTTAAACATAATAGAAGTATACGATAAGAACGATAAAGAATGTGAAGATAAGCAACGGATTCTCTCTTATTGTCAGCCCCCTATCTGACCAAATTTTCCCTCAACCCCCGGCTCGTGCATCTCGTGTATCAAAACGACGACGTGGGCGAAATGGTGATTTCATGAAAAAAGAACGAACCTGTAAAGTCTGTAATAAAGGATTTAAAAAAAATGACCGATGCGCAATGGGAACATATTCAGAAACTACATGTGTTCTCTGAAAGACACAAACAATATCTAAGACTAAAACAATCTTAGGTTGTGTCACCTTTCAATAAACTTCCTTTTTCAAGACCCATGCAAATAAGTGCACTGAGCGCAATCACAAAAGAAAAAGCAAACACAATCATATACATTCTCTCATTTTGACACGCCGTCACCCACATAAGAGCCGAACTATTCGCCGCATCAGAATTCTTTAAAACCGAGTCGAACGCTTGGTTCTGTAAACTCAAACAGCTCGGATGCCACATATCTACAAGAGAAAGAAACCATATTGCCAAAAGACCAAAAAGAATCCAGATTACCGCCCATTGTCTTTTCTTCATAACCCCACCCCCCGGGGATATACCGTGTTCGTTTACCCTTATAAATTGACTTTAAGTTCAACCATCCGGCTTTAGGCGCAAAGCCCGTCAGCAGGCGTCATTTCACGCCAAGGGCTTCCCTCTCGAGTTCCTTCCTCCAGCTTATCTTTCCAGGAAAAAATTTCTTTCCCTTCCCTTTCGCTATGGCAACGATGCTAAGAAGCGATCGATTGAGGCTTCCCGTCGTGTCAACTTCATAAACTTTCCCCCGTGGATACTTCCCTTCAGCGCGAATCGTGCAATAGTCCAGAGCCTCCGCCATCACGTTCTCATCGGTTTTTTTCGCAGAATACCCTCTCGCCATGAGTCGTTTTCTTAAGACATTCGGGTTTGTCCTCAGGACAACGACAGCGTCAGCTTTTATCCGGATGTCGCAAATAAGATGCCCCTCGAGAATCATGTCTTTATCCCTCGCAATGGATGATGCGATTGCACGAGCGAGTTTCTCCATGTCCGCTACCAGCACTCCCCGTTCTTTTTTGGTCCATAATCTTCTCTCTCTCACGAGGTCGTTCGCCTTGAGGACCTCCCACCCGAGCCTCTCGCCGAGCAAATCCGCAAGTGTGCTTTTCCCGGTCCCAGGGACGCCCGTAATGGCCATTATCATGCCCATATAACCCACCGCAACATATTAAAACCTCGGGACCGATGTCTGTTGGAAGAGGTGGTCAATTGCGGAGCCCAGCAGTTGCGGGTTCGTTCTACCCATTGAACAAGCAGGCACTCGAGAACGTAATAGACGAATATATGTCGAATGTTGAATTCACGCACACGGAAATAGTGAATATAATGGCTGCGGTTATCCCCCACGCAGGGTACATGTACTCAGGTAAAGTGGCGGCTTATTCATTCAAGGCCATAGAGGACTTCTTGAAGGTCCCCCCGCTTTTCGTCATAATCTGTCCCAATCACACAGGGAACGGAGCGCCTGTCGCTGTTTCGAACCAGGATTGGATTACCCCGCTCGGGCGAGTGAAGATAGACTCCGAGTTCGTCAAGGCGTTAGTAAAAAATTCCTCGCAAATACAAATCTCTGAAGAAGCGCATCAATTCGAGCATGCCGTCGAAGTTCAACTCCCGTTCCTTCAGCGCATATACGGGAAGAAGCACAAGGAGTTTCGGTTTGTCCCAATATGCATGATGGGGACCGGCCTCGATACCATCGAAGAGGTCGGCAGGGCGATATTCAAGGCCGGGGCCGAGCTGAGGCGCGAAGTGTTCGTGATAGCGAGTTCTGACATGACCCATTACGAAGAGGCTGAGAAGGCTCGCGCAAAAGATGCCATAGCTCTCAAGGCTGTCGAGGCGCTCGACTACAAAGGATTCATTTCAGCAATAGAAGACAATCACATATCCGTCTGTGGCTATGGCCCTATAGGCTCGATGCTCGTTTACTCCAAGTTGAAGAATGCGACCACGGGTAAAATCATAAAATACGGAACGTCCGGGGAAACTAGCGGCGATTACCGGTCGGTTGTTGCATATGCTGCAGTCATTGTGACAAAATGAAGGGGGGTCAAAATGTCCCAAACAACTCAAAGGAAACTTGCCCATGTCGACATATGTCTTAGGAAGAAGGTCGAGGCCAGGGCGAAAGGCCCGGGCTTCGGGGATTGTGAGTTCGTTCACCAAGCGCTTCCTGAAGTCGATTTCTCGAAAATAAACATTGAGCGCGTATTCCTGAAGAAGAAACTTTCAGCCCCGTTCGTAATAGAAGCAATGACCGGCGGTTATACGGGAGCAATGAAGATAAACGAGGCACTGGCGCATTCGGCCGAGGAAGAGGGGGTTGCCCTGGCTTTAGGTTCGCAGAGGGCGATGATTGAGAGCCCAGCTCTCATTCCGACTTATTCGGTGAGGGCTATAGCACCGTCGATTCCAATACTGGGCAACATTGGAATCGCCCAGATAAGCCGGTACGGCCCAGCAAGAATCAGCACAGCCATCGAGAGGATAGGGGCTGATGCGCTTGTCGTTCACATGAACCCTCTGCAGGAAGTCTGCCAGAAGGAGGGGGACAGGAATTTCTCAGGCTTCTTTAAGTCACTCGAAAAGATATGTTCCGGGATAAGCTGCCCGGTGATAGCCAAAGAGACGGGGGCGGGAATCTCGATGGAAACCGCCGTTAAGCTTGAACGCGCCGGTGTCGCGATGATTGATGTTGCAGGCGCAGGAGGGACCTCTTGGAGTGCGGTCGAATCTTACAGGGGCTCAGGAGAAACGGAATTTTGGGATTGGGGTATGCCTACTGCGCAGTCAGTTGTCGAGTGCTCCCAAAAAGTTAAAATCCCCATAATCGCATCGGGCGGAGTCAGGTCTGGGCATGATGCAGCCAAGGCTCTAGCACTTGGTGCCTCGTTCGCTGGTGCCGCATTACCATTTTTAAAGAAGGTCAACTCAGGGGGCTCGAAATCCCTCATCATCGAGCTAAGGTCTTGGAAGGACGAATTGAAAGCAGCCATGTTTCTGTCAGGAGCAAAAGACCTCAATGCTCTTTCAAGTGCCCCCATAGTAATAACTGGAAAAACAGCAGAGGCGCTTAGGGCAAGGGGGATTGACCCTAAAAAGTTCGCATCGAGGCAGCTCTAATCTCTTTTGACAAACGAGAGCTTTTTCTCAATTTCACTGAGTTGAGAGCTTATCCTGTCCATCGAACGCCTTATCGCGGCAATCTCATAACCTATCGTCTGCATGAAAACCCTGTCGCTTATAGCTTCCAAGGGTATATCGGGCTCTTTTCTCTCAGTTGCGCCGCTCTTTTCTTTCTTGGTGGTAACAGCTTCCTCCCTTCTCCCATCTTTCTTCATATCCTTCTTCACCATAGACACCCACTTGCGTATGTTTTTAAAAGAAGCGAACTGGTTGTGCCCGGTCCCTTCTGAAATCTCCTCCCTAAGCTCCTTCAGATGCTCCTTGGCAAGCCTGATATCCCCGAGCTTCTGGAGCTTCTTCCTTATTATGTTCCTGGTCTGCTCGTCCATACCGCAACAGAGGAATTTGTGGTGTGATATTTAAAAAGTTTCCCAGGTCGCCTTCCCTTCCATTATCCCAAGAAATACCAACAACAAAGTGCCCTGCTCGGCAGAATCAATCTGGCGAAAGCCCGAACGAAGAGATTACTTCACTTTATAAATTGAGATGTAGCTCGGGGTGCCCGCCTGAGCACTTGTTGAGTATACGCCATCAAAGTTGTCTAGCTTCCCGAGGTCCCATCCCGAATAAAAGACAGTCCCGTAAACGCCGCCAAGCTGTTTCGCCTCCTTCTCCCGGTATAAAAGAAGATAAGCTTTTGATATGAAATTCTCCCTAACAACATTCATCACAAAGATTGTAACGTTTTTCGGATTTCGCATTTCTTTATCGAAAATCTCAGTAGATGTGTCTACTTTAGTCGGTATGCAGTATGTCTCTTTCCTGTTCGTAAGTATCCTAAAGTGAGTCTGCTTTTCACCCGGGCAATAATCCGATAAAGTTATCGAACTCGGCTCTTGGAAGAATTCAAAATCGAGCTCTTTCTCGCACGTGGACCGGTCTTCGGCTATGGGGGAAAAGGCCTCACCAGTCTTACCCGCCCCGAAACAGGACAAGTAGGTTATGGCGCTCCATTTTTCTATAATGTCCTGGTCTAGAAGTAAGTACGTCGCTCTCGGCTTTCCACTCTTCTCGAACTTCATATAACCGGCAAGTGGACCGGTTTCGTTTCTCGTTAAGAGGCCGGCGACCTCCTGAATCATTCCGGGGTAAGCCAGGTCGTTTCTTATCAGGACCTTTCTTTCCCCAAGATAGTTTATCCAATCCCCATAGTCCCACCATGCCAGAACCGCTCCCTCCCTGTCGGTGTTCACCCTGAGCCATCCGAGTGTTTCTATCCATCGCGCAGGTATCTTGTTGCAGAAAATCTTTTGTGAAATCTGATGGTCTGAGCCAAGACCGTCACACAAACCCCCCACTTCACTTGGAGCCACTAAGAAAAACGGGGATATGTCTAGAATGATAAATCCGATCTGGTAAATCGCAAGGGCGACAAGAAGAAAAACAGCCGCATGCCCGGCAGCATCGAGCATGTTTTTGTCAGGCCCATCCTTCGACCCTTCAGTGCCCTTCTTAATTTCTTGAGTTAGTTGGTGAAGCTTTCCGAGGCAGACGGTAAGCATTATGGCTGTCATAACCCCCAGGTAGGGTACAAATTTCAGGTCAGATGAGAATAGCAAGTAAAGGGGAAGGACCAGAATGGCTAAGAGGACGGCTGTCCTGGAGCCGCGGTAAGCAAAATCAAATGCGACGAGAGCCAAAAAGACTACTGCCAGCAAGTCCAGGAGTTTTATCCCGCCGATTCCTATGCCTATCGCCCCAAGGGCCACAGTATAATCACTTGACGTCATTCCCTGCTGTTCTGCGATTGTCGTGAAAAGATTTGAAGTGCCGAAAAGGCTTTTAACATAACCCGTTAGTCCAACCCCGAGCGGGGAAACATAAGCGAGAGAGGCGACAATAACAAGTCCCATTATGGCTGTGGGGAGGGCCTGCCGGCTTGCTTTCACCTTAAAGAAGCCTGCCAGTGCCGTTAAAGCCAGAACATACAACAAAGCGAGACCGAGTGCCACGACCGGCTCAAGGCCCTCGAGTTTGTACATGTAATAATACGGAACCATGGGAACAATTGCTGCCAACCCAATCACTACATTGTGGAGCGCGAACTTTCTCTCGAGCTTTCTGCTCAAGAAGAGCAGGGTGCCCTGCAAAACCACATAAACGCCGAATACAGAATAGACAAAAAGATCTCCTTTCGAGCCGAGAGCCACGCCTATCATCGAGATGGCAGAAAGTATCGCATACTCCCAGCGGCTTTCCTTGGTATAAAGAGCATACGATGCGAAGAACGCGAGCATCGAGAAGAGAGCCCAAGGGACCTGCTCAGGGCCCCAGGCTACAGTGATTATTGTTATGGGGAGGAGGGTTCCTTGAAGCGCTCCGAAAACCCCAAACTCGTCTCCAACGAATCTCGAGAGCAGTATGAAAAGGAGCAGGCACCCGACAGCCCCGAAAAGAGCCGGATAGATGTTGGAAATATTTAAGAGCGTCAGGTTATCGAATCCGCTGGCCCCTCCGGTATAAATTGAATACCAACCAGCGAGCATATACTGCATAAGCGGTCTTTCCCTATGCGTTGCAGAATTAGGGGACCATGCGAGATCGTCGTTTTCAGGAACCGAGCCTTGCATGACTATGTACCTGGTAGTCACGAGATACGAGTAAGGGTCTGGGCTATGGAAATACGGGTTCGCCTGGAAGCCAGTTATCCTCACCCAATAAGCAAAAAGGAATATTACCAATAGCGAGAGCATTATCAGATTCTTCCTTTTCCCAAAAAGGTCAATCTTCCCGGAAATATCATCTAAGTCCGTAGCAAATGTGAAGGTCCCCTTCGGCAGCCCGTCCTTGAAAATCAACACCAAGCCGATAACGGATAGAATGGCGATATTCGTAAAAACGAGCCCAAGTGAGAAGCCTATCCCGGCAAGTGATTCGAAGAACAAAAGCGCGGGGGGCAACACGACACCAATGGTGAATCCAAAAATCATTATCTCGAAAAACCTTAAGCCAGTTTTTCTCAGCAGGGGATACGCCAGCAGGAAACCAGGTATGAACGATGTAAGAACAGCTATTGTTGTAGCCAACACTAAATTAAACTCAGCCAAGCTCCCACCAAAAGATGGTAGTGTTTGATAATAAAAGATTTTTAATCCCTTTCCTTCGATACTACTCGTATGCTGTTCGATCCCTACTGGTCCTACAGGGAGCTTATCTGGAACCTGGTTAAAGCCAACCTGAAGCTGAAATACAGGAATTCCGCCCTTGGCTTCATATGGTCCTTCCTCAACCCGCTCGCGATGTCGCTGGTCCTGATTTTCGTCTTCATGCACGTCTTCAAGTTCCAGGTCGCGAATTATCCGGCTTACCTGCTGACGGGAATAATCACCTGGAGGTTCTTCGCATCAACCTCGTACTCCCTCCGTTCAATCAGCTTGAACGCCCACGTCATAAAAAAAATCTACTTTCCCCGCGAAATACTTGTTTTCAGCGCCTGCATGTTCTCATTCGCGGTCTCGCTCTTCGAGTTCACGGTCCTTCTGCTCCTGCTAATCCTGCTCGGGGTAAGCTTCAGTGCGTATATCCTCCTCCTCCCGCTGTTCCTGGCAGTCCTTTTCGTAATGGTTTACGGAGTTTCGCTTGCGCTCTCGGCCCTCTCGGTCTATTACCGCGACTTGGAGCACATATGGGAAATCGTTCTCCAGGTCGGCTTCTATGCGGCGCCGATAGTGTATCCCGGGGACATTCTCCCGCAGCAATACTACAACATACTACTGGCGAACCCGATGAGCCATTTCGTCATATCCATCCGCTATGTCATCATGTACTCCGAACTGCCGCATCTTGGCTCCATAATCGGCATAGCCGCTTTCACGTTGCTCTCATTCGTCCTCGGCTCATTAATCTTTAGGAGATACGAGCCGGGCTTTGGTGAAAAGCTATGAGCGAAAATGCAATCGAGGTGAAGGGCCTCACGAAAGAGTTCCGGATTCCGCACCGCAAGGTGGACACGGTGTTCGAACAGCTCGTTTCCGCTTTGACGGGAAACCGCCAGACCTACGAGCGCTTCCTTGCCCTCAAGGACATCAGCTTCACAGTCGAGAAAGGCGAATCCATCGGGATAATAGGCGGGAACGGCTCAGGGAAAAGCACCCTGCTCAAGCTCATCGCCCGCATACTGACCCCCACAAGCGGTTCGGTGCGTGTCGAAGGCTCGGTCATGCCTTTCATAGAGCTCGGGGTCGGCTTCCAATACGACCTTTCGGCCCGCGAGAATGTTTACCTTTACGGTTCATTCCTGAGCTTGAAGAACGAAGTGATAGAGAGGCGCTACAAGGAGCTCGTCGAGTTCGCTGAACTTGAGAACTTCATGGACATGAAGCTCAAGGACTTCTCATCCGGGATGGTCGCCCGCCTTGCGTTTTCGACCGCAATTATGGCAGACCCGGATATCCTCCTGATTGACGAGGTGCTTGCAGTCGGGGACATAGAGTTCAGGAAGAAGTGCATAGAGAAGATGAACGAATACAAGAGAAGCGGGAAGACTATTTTGCTTGTCTCTCACGACCTTAGCATGGTCAAGGAAATGTGTCCGCAATCAATACTGCTCGATGGGGGGAAAGCTTCGGAAAAAAGAGACACCGAAGAAATCCTAACGTCATACTTCTGTGCGCTGGTCCAGAAAAAAGAGACCGAGCTCAGCGAGGCGAATGCGAAGAAAAACGAGGACGAACTCGGTGAAAAAAACGCCAAGCCAGCGGAAAAAATGCCGGCGCCAAGCGAGGCGAAGGCGGAACCAGCGGAAAAAATAACCCCGCAGGTAATTGTCGAGCCCGGGCCAGAAGGCCTAAAGATAACGGATGTGAGAATGTCGGGTAAGAAAGGCGGGATGGGCCAAGTGTTTGAAACGGGGGAGAGCGTAACCATAATACTGCAGTATACCGCATCGATGGATCTCAAGAATCCTAGATTCGGTACGGAGATACGTAGTTCTGACGGAACACTCTGCGCAGGAACCAGCACTAGGGCGTATGGGCTTAAAAAAGACATACGCAAGGGCGAAGGGGAAGTCATATACAGGATAGACAAGCTCATGCTTCTCCCGGGCTGCTACACGCTGTCGGTGTCAGTGTATGATTCTCTCAGGAACCTGCCTTTTGACAGCCTCAACAACATAACGACATTCCAGGTTTCTGAAAGCAAGGTAAAAGACCGCGGGATTGTCCTTTTAGAAGGCAACTGGTCTTTTAAGGAGATATGAGATGCCTTCCTACAAATGCAACAAGTGCGGAGGGAAAATGGAAAACCTAAAGGATTCTTTAGTCTGCAAAGAATGTAAAAACTCATACAAGAAATCGAACTTCCTGAGTTTTTCCAAGGCTGAAAAATACTATAGCGAGATACCAAGAGAGAAAATGCTTGCTCTTCTCGCGGAGATCAAAGGCGGGGAACACTGGCGCAAGGTTATCTCAAGGTATTTTTCTTCGTCTTACCCCCTGCTACACAAGGTAATAAGTGATGAGAGCAGAGCGGACTTCTCGTTCTTAATCTCACTTGATAAAACTTCGAAAGTCTTGGACATAGGCAGCGGCTGGGGAACGGCTGCGGTTCCTTTAGCCAGGCGGTGCTCCGAAGTTGTCTCGCTCGAAGGCACCCCCGAGCGACTTGAATTCATAAAGCTGAGATGCGGGCAGGAAGGGATAAAAAACGTCGAACTCCTTTGCGCTGACATTCTCGACCATCCACTTGCTGACAACCAGTTCGACCTCGTGATAATGAACGGTGTCCTTGAATGGATAGGCGAATCGAGAACGGATGGAAAACATGAAGAACTGCAACGAACGGCGCTAAAAAATGCGTTCAATCTCTGCAAGAAAGGCGGTACCCTGTATGTTGGAATTGAAAACAGGCAGGATCTCCGCTACCTTCAGGGAGGAATCGAAGACCACACAGGTCTAACGGGCGTGAGCTTTCTTGAGCGGGAAGAAGCTGACGCGTATTCCAAGGATACCTTGAACAAGCCCTTCCGCGCTTACACTCACTCGAAAGACGAATACGGGCAGATGTTGAAAGAAGCCGGTTTCGAAAAAATAGAATTCCTCTACCCGTCACCAAGCTACAAGCTCCCGTCCTACATAATGCCTTTCGAGAAGGAGCCAATAGAATACTTCCTGAACGAGATGGAAACGCCCGAATTCATGTACGGCACGGATTGGGACAAAAGCATAACCCCGCTTTCGTGGCAGAAAATGCTGCACGCGCGAAAACTGCTCGCAAAGGCCGGCGTCCTGCCGGAATTCGCAGATTCGTTTTCAATAATAGCCAAAAAGTGATTCATTTGATAGGGAAAATAACTGAAAAAATTGAAAAAACCTGGGGGAAGTTCGGCTTCGGGGAAAAGCCCGCGCTCTCCTACATACAGATATCCCTGGACGGGACCAGGAAGAAGGGGTGGCTGGCTTACGCAATTTTCGAAAAAGGCTCGGAAAGCCCGGTTCTCTACGCCAAGGCATACAGGAACCCCCGGGATGACGTGCTTCTTGAGAAAGAGTTTGAACTGGCAAAAAGGCTCCAGACGGACGAATGGCTCGCGCAGTTCCTCTCGGCCCCCATATCGCTTGAGGAAATCGAAGGGCAAAAAATTCTCTTCGAAATGGCAGCCCAGGGCGTCCCAGTCTCACGGCTCATCCAGAACTCAGGCATCCAGCCAGAGCGCTTCAGGAACTTCACAGAGGAGATTGTCCTGGCCGTTGCCGAATGGTGCGGGGAATTCTACAAAAGAACCGGGAAGGGGAGCCAGGTTCTTGATGAGAAATTTTTCAAAGAGAGGATGGTTCCAGTCATAGATGAGTTCGCAAGGAACCTCTCCCTTCCGGAGAACGAGCGTAGCAGTTACCTGGAGTTTTTCAAATCAAGGTTCGAGGAAGTCAAAGGTCTTTCACTTCCAATCCTGGCTACTCACGAGAACCTGGGCCCTCAAAACATCCTGTTGGACCCGTCCCAAGAGCGACTCTGCATCATTGACTGGAAGATGGCAAGGGAAGGGCAGCCGTTTCCCTTGAGGGACTTTTACAACTTCCTGCACTATTACCTCTACTGCTCTTTCGAATGTGGCTTCATGGAAGCGAAATCGGCAGCCGATGCTTTCAATGAGTCATTCGTTTCCAAAACAGGCTGGTACTCGAGCATAGCGGAAAAAGGAATCTTTGCATTCTACTCGGCCTGGGGGGTGGACGAGAAGCTTGACGATGTCCTCTTTCCCCTGTCCCTAATCCACGAGCTGAACACGCAGTACGAGCTTGCTTATCGCTTCGAGAAAGCAGAGCTCTCTTTCGAGAAAATAGTCCTCGACCTCTACATCGCCAACAAGACGAGGCACGTGCGTCAGGAAGCGAAGGGCGATTCAAAGAAGCTGCTCTCCCTAACGCGCGAAATTCTCCTAAGAAGGAACCTCCCGAAGAAAGGCAGCGAAGAGGCGCTAATGGTCTGCGAGCTCGCAGCGCGGACTGAGGAGCTGAAGCTCGTAAAAAGAGACCTTGATGTCATACTCATTTCAAAGGGCTACAAATTCCTCAAGAATTTAAGAGAGTTAAGAAGGAGGCTCCCTGGCTGATTGAATGAAGAGCATACGCAGGAATGAGCATTGCGCCCGTAATGCGCTTTCCCCTAGGTTAAGGTGATTTTTTTGCCAAAAACAGCTGGAAACGACCTGGACTACATCACGAAACTGCCCCTTGAAAGAGTCAACTGCAACATATGCGAAATTGACGACGCAGCCGTTTTAATCAGGGAGCATTCGAACCTGGTAAAGTGCAAAAGCTGCGGGCTCGTCTACTTCAACCCCCGCCCCACAAAAGAAGCCCTGATCCAATACTATAACTCCGAGCTTGGCTACGCGTCCTGTTTGAGGGAGACAAAAGAACCGAAGTCTTTTCCATCAGACTACTTCAACCGTTCCCTGGGAACGGCTGCAAAATTAACCGGAAAGAAGGAATCACTCCTGGACGTCGGCTCCGGTTATGGCAATTTCACGCTTTACGCGAAAAGCCAGGGCTGGAAAGACCTCCACGGCGTTGAGCTTTCAGTTGAAGCAGCGGACTTTGTGCGGAAAAAAGGCATCAGCATTTCCACCGGCACGCTTAGGGACGCCAACTACCCGGATGAAAAATTCAACTTGGTGAACATGGACCACGTTCTTGAGCATGTCCCGGACCCTTCGGCGGACCTTGCTGAAGTGGCAAGGATTCTGAAAAAAGGCGGGATAACCCACGTCTGCGTCCCAAACATCTCAAGCTTCTCGTTTTTCATCCAGAGGAAAAGATGGGTGTTCAAATCGTTCCCGAACCACCTCTATTACTTTTCGCCAAGCTCCCTGGCTAAAATACTCAGCAAAGTCGGCCTCAAGGTTATTGATTTGAAAACGACTCCAATGCACTCCGCAAATGTCGAGGAGAAGATACTCTCAAGCTTTTGGATCCCAAAGGCTTTAATCCCGGGTTTCGTTTCCTACATACTGAAAAAGAACTGGGGCGCGAGCATAACCTGCATTGCGAGAAAACCGGCATAGTGGTCCAATGGGTAAAGTAAGTGTCTCGATAATAATCGTCAATTGGAACGGCATTGCGCACTTAAAGCCACTTTTTGAATCTATAGAAAAGCTTGATTTTGACAAGAAGAAGCTGGAAGTGATAATGGTTGATAATGCTTCGTCTGACGATTCGGTTAAGTTTATCGAAGGAAACTTCAAGCAGGCCAAGGTTCTGAAGCTCGACAAGAACTATGGCTTCTGCGTCGGGAACAACAGGGGGATTGAACAGGCAAAAGGAGATTACATACTCCTGCTAAACAACGACACGGTCGTGGACAAGAACCTCCTTTTTGCCCTCTTGAAAGGCTTTGAAAAACACAAGACCGCGGGTGCAGTAGGCGGGAAAGTCTATGAATGGAACGAGGAGAACCCCGCGTTTGGCACAAAAAACAAGATATCGAGCTCCTGGCCCAAGATACGCCCATTCACCGCTAAGCCGTTCAACTTCACGGATGAGCAAGACGACCATCCAGTGGATTATCTCCCGGGCTGCATGATGATGGTTAAGAAAGAAGTGATTGAAAAAGTCGGCTTCCTTGACGAATCCTACGGCGCCTATTTCGAGGAGACGGATTTGTGCGCCAGGATAATACGGGCCGGCTACGACCTCATATACCTAAAGGATGCGATGATCTGGCACCGCGTTGCCGCCTCTTCCAAGACCATCTCAAGGGACTTCAACCACAAAATGATGGCCAGAAACAGGGTTCGCTTCGTGCTAAAAAACTTCGATTTGGCGTATCTTTTGTTCTTCGCAATCTACTATCCGCTTGAGGTGGTTTTCAAATTCCTCCGGCTGAATTACCTTATATTGAAATCGGTTTTCTCAAGCCCGGGCAAAAGGGGGTATCTCGTCCTGGTAATCGCTTACTACGCTGCTGATTTAAAATTCGTGTTTCATTCAATCATATGGAACCTCATGAATTTGCCGCAGACCATCCCAGCGCGCTTCCGGGACCTTGGGAAAATAAAGAACAGAAGGAGCTACAACCGCAACCTGCCGCTAAGCGGAGTAACGCCTAACAGGAGAGACCTATGAAAATAGTGGTAATCGCATCAATTCCTTACACGTTTCCGCTTTACCAGAGAATCCATCATTTCACCGAAATGTTCGTGAAGGAAGGCCACGAAGTCCTTTTCATAGAGCCGATCAAGTTCACGAAAAATGAAAGGCCTAAGAAGAACCTCGAAATCTGGTATCCTCGCGTTGAAGGCGCCAGCGTGTTCTACATAATGAAGGAGAAACAGCACGAATGGACGATGAAATACCGCGGGATGTACAGGTTCTTCCAGCTTATGCGGCTTCTGGGGGGGTTTAGGCTTTACCGTTTCCTTCGCGATAGATACGAGAGAAAAATCCACAGGGTAACCCACACAAAGGGGTTTGAAGACAAGGTGAGGGAGAAACTCGCGGAAAAGTCGCGCGCCAAGAGGAAAATCGCGTTTTTCCAGTTCCCCCACCAGGTTGAGCACATCCCCTACCTCAAGGAACTCGGCTACAAAATAGTTTACGACATGGTGGACGACATAGCGGAATTCGACGAAGTCCCAAGGGACATCAGGGCGAGGGAAATCGAGCTCCTGAAAAGCGCAGACCTCGTAACAACGACTGCAACGCCTTTGATGGAAACCGCCAGGAAATACAACAATAACGTCAAGCTCATCCCGAACGGAGTGGAATACAAGCATTTTGTGAAGGCGAGAGGGAAACTCCGCAAGCCGAAAGATATGCCAAGGGGGAAGCCAATAATCGGCTACTACGGGGCAATCTGGACCTGGTTTGACGGCGACCTTCTACTATACCTTGCCAAAAAAAGGCCCCAGTACGATTTCGTCCTTATAGGAACCATGATTGAGAGCTTAAGGGGGAAATTCGGGCGTAAGAAGAACATCCGCTACCTGGGGGAAAAGAAATACCACGTTCTTCCCGCTTACCTGCGTTGTTTTGATGTGGCCGTCGTTCCCTTCAAGGACAATAACCTGACCAAGGCAGTCAACCCGGTGAAGATATACGAATACCTCGCAGGGGGCAAGAACGTCGTCTATACTGGCCTGAAGGAACTGGGGGATTTTCCTTGCGTCCATACCGGTTCGAACAAGGAGGAAATTCTGGCCAAACTGGATGATTGCTTGGGAAAGCGATGCGACTTGGGCGAAATTGACATTTTCCTTAAGGATAAGACGTGGGTTAGCAGGTATGCCGCCCTAAGCCGAGAATTGAAAAAACTTTGAGAAGTGGTTCTTTGGAAAACGACTACCAAAACAGGATAAACAACGAGATAAAGCATTACAATTCGCTTTATGGCACTGAAGAGGCGAAAAAAGAGCTCAAGTACGACACCCCCCTAATCTGGAAAGAAGTGGAAAAGTCCGTTTCAAGGAAAATACACGAGAAGACCGGGAGGGAGGGCTTCGTAGGCTATTGCGCAGGTTTCTCGGAAAGAAAAAAGCCCCTGAAAATCCTTTCCATAGGCGCCGGGCCGTGCGGGCTGGAACTCAACCACATAATGCCGAAACTGCCGAAAGGCTCAAGCCTGACTGCCTTTGATTTAAACGAAGAAGTCCTTAAGATGGCCCAGGGCAAGGCTTCGGCCACGGGCATAAAATTCAATTACCTGGTCCAGGACGCGAATGAAATGTCGCTTCCAGAATCCGAGTTCGACCTCATAACCTGCTATGCATCTTTGCACCATTTCATAGAGCTAGCGCGCATCGCCTGGGAAATAAACAAGGCGCTGAAGCCAGACGGGGAATTCGTCACTGTCGATATCTGCAGCAGGAACGGCTATCTCTTATGGGAAGAGAACAAGCGCCTGGTCGGCAGCCTGTTTTCGACCCTCCCGGAGCAATACAGGCTGAACTATTACACGAAAAAAACAGACTCCGTTTTCCAGGACAAGGACTATTCCCTAAACAGCTTCGAATGCATAAACAGCGAGGCAATAATTCCGGCCCTGGGGAAGCACCTCGAAACTAAACATTTCATCCCCATGACCGCGATATCCAGAAGGTTCTTCGACCACATGTACGGCTACAACTTTGACCTGGGGCGGAACTTCGACAGGGCCTTTGTTGAGATGGTTCTTGCCCTCGACGACTTATCCATCCCATCCGGAAAGCTGAAGCCCGAGACTTTCTTCGGGGCCTATACAAAAAAAAGTGAAAGCGGGGAGAAGCCTCCGAAGGGGCAGTTCAAGATAGCCAAGCCCCCAAGCCTGCTCTCGCGCGCCTTAAGGAAGATAAACGGATTCTACGGAAATAAAATCAAGTAGCTAAATTCATCCCGAAGCCGGCATCCTGGAAACTACTTCATACGCAGTAATGTTCCCGTTCCTGTAGACATTCCTGAATTTATCCGGCTGCCTCTCGATAATGCCGTATAGGCTTGAGTTCGTTTTCTTGTAGATGTTGTAATCCTCGAGCCCTGGCATGCTGCCGTTGTTTATCGCGATGACGTCAATCCCGTATTTCCCGATTAGCTCATCAAGCCTCGTAGGGCCCCTCGAGTTATACGTCTCCCAAACATCCTCGTAGTATATCCTGGTATTGGTCGCCCAGAGGCGATGTATCAGCACGTAGTTATCCGTAAAAGCGGGGATTGGAGTGCTCGTCTGTTCATCAGACAGAATCGTTTTGTTTGCGTAATTCTTTTTTATGAAACCATAAAAGTCGCCCCACGCGTAATACTGGCTATCAGCGTAAATCGGCCCTTCTGGTGCCTTGAGGCTGTTCACCTCGCCCTTTATCTTACCGCTCATCGAAAAAAACAGCCCGGCTACGAGAATCCCGAGCAACGCGGCTTTCCAGATCTCCTTTCTTCTTAAAACGCCGATATACTCGCGCATGAACTCGGCTATGGTGAAATAAAACAGGGAGGAAGCCAGAGCCACGCGATACGTCACTACGGCGTCGATAAACCATTGCGAGGCCGCAACTACCGGCGGGAGTATAAGAACGGGGAATAAAAGATACGAAACCCCAAGGAAAACGTTGGTGTAGCTCCATCCCTTTTTCTTTACGAGGTAAGCCAAAAACAGGATTGAAATTAGGTACGGGTAGCCCATGCTGGGCCAGAATCCCGGGATAATCAGCATGTTCATATAATGGCCGTATGGGGCAATCCACCTGCCGGTTATCTCCCCAAGTTCGACGTGGTACACTTTCCCAAACAGGATGGAGACGAATATGGCGAGCAAAATGTTTGCGTGCAACCTGTAACGCGCAACCAGCTTCAGCAAATACGGCCCAATCCCCCCAATGGAAATTTTTCGGATGCCTGCAGCTGCCGTTTTAACAGTTGCCAGGAGCCCGCCCAGAGTCAATCCTTCACGTTGGCAAAGGACATCCGCCGTTATCAGATAAAGCGCGAAAACTGCGAAGTGGGCGAGGTATATCAGGTGTGTCAGGGCCGTTGCAATCAAAAAAAAGAACATAAGGGCGAGGAATTCAAAAGTACCGGTTCGTAAATATCTCAACGTGAAAAAAAGGCTCGTGTATAGGAATATCGCCCCGGCAATCCTGTATCCTGCGTCCCCCCCGCCTGAAACCAGGAAAAACAGCATTGTAAGCCCGATAATCACTACTAGCGAGTATTCTTTCTTGTAGCCTACCAAGTGCAGGTAGAAGTTTGCAATGGAGAGAAAAAGAATCGGGCTCATGATCAGCTTAAAAGAGAAGAAAACCGGGACGAACCAAACCCCGAAGAACCTCGTAATTCCGGCAATTTGGGCAAACCAGGCGTGGTCCAGGTATTTGGTTATGGCCGCCCCTCCCGACTCCCATTCCGCATTCTTCGTGAATATGGTGTCCGGGCTCAGGATGTTCCAGCTGGCCATCCGGTTCATCACGCTCAGATAGCTCCACTCGTCTGCGAACGTGATGAGGTGGGTGGAATTGCTCGTTATCGTGACGGCCAAAACCGCGAGCAGCAGGGCAAAGATGAACAGTTCCCCGTTGCCGATTTTCGTCTCCCCTGCTCCCAAGTCCGTATTTCCCCTGGAAAGAAGGTAAAGCAGGGCGAGGCCCAATGCAAAACAAGCATTTGCCGCAATGAAAAATCCGTCTACGGTCGCCCCGGTGAGCTTAGTTAAAACCGCGTAAAGGAATGCGTTTATCGCCAGCAGGGTTGAAAAAGATAACGGGATGAGGGTCAGCGGGTTTTTTATCCTGAAGAAGGCTTTATACGCCAGGGAATACGCCCCCAGCCAAGCCAAAAGGTATAACGCCGCCAGCATTTCATTAAGCATACTCAAACCGTTCCATCCCAATTCCGGGTGTTCAACGCGGAGGTTTATAATACCTGACAAGGCAACACTTAAAAGAGTTAATATCACTGTCTGGGGGTTATGTGAATGGAGCTTCAGGAGATCCTCGGCATCTTGGTTTACCCGTCATGCAAAAGCAATCTTCGGCTGTCCGGTGGCAAACTAATATGCTCATCTGTAAGATGCAAAGCCGAATACAATCTGATAAACGGCAAGCCGGCTTTCGTTGCAGTCAAGGGCGTTCCAGCACCGGGGCAACAGGCCGTTTCCCCCCAAAAAGCCCGTGGATTGCTGAAACAGGATAAACTGGTGAAATTCATAAGCAGCTTCATAACTTGCGATTACATCCCGCAGATGCCTGTCGACTACCGTGAGTTAGCCAACCTAAAAGGACCGAAAACAAGACTCCTCGAGATAGGCTCCGGGAGCAGAAGAATACACGAGCGAGCCATAAACCTCGATTTGATGCCATTTGAAAATGTCGATATAATGGCAGATGGCCATAGCCTTCCTTTCGCTAGCGAATCTTTGGACGTGGTAGTCATCGACGTAGTGCTCGAGCACGTGGCGTATCCGGAGATAATAGTTTCTGAAATACACAGGACTTTGAAAAAGGGTGGGCTCGTCTATGCCGTTGTTCCTTTCGTGCACCCATACCACGACCACCCCGCAGATTATCACCGCTGGTCGATTTCTGGAGTCGAGCTGCTTTTCAAGGATTTCAAAACCAAAAAAATAGGCGTGCTTCGGGGGCCTAGCGTTGCCATCTTAAATGCAATCACGAGCGGCTTCCCCTACTTACTTACGTTTTCCAAGAGCAACTCATTACAACTGGCCCTCAAAGGCTTCATGCTGCTGTTCCTGTTCCCCCTAAAATACCTGGATAAACTTTTGGTTAAAAATCCGCAAAGCCATATCCTGGCGCATTCCTTTTATTACCTCGGTGAGAAATGATTTTTTAATAACACTAAGAAAAATTCAATCAGGTTTTTGCGTGAAAATTTCATTCATAAATCCGCCAATAAGAACCTCGTTCCCGCAGCCCCCGCTCGGCCTCGCCCTGCTCGCCGCGATAGCCGAAAAGAGCGGCGCGAGCGTGAGGCTTTTCGATGGAACGGCTCTCGGGTTCTCAAACGAGCGATTGGCAAGGGAAGCATCGGGCTCTGATGTAGTCTGCATGGGAGCGATGACTTCCTCCCTAAGTTCTGCGTTTTCGCTTGCAAAAGAGGTCAAGAAGCTAAACCCAGGCGCCATAGTGGTGCTCGGCGGTCCCCACGCCAGCATACTCCCCAAGGAGACCCTTCGCGAATGCGATGCAATAGACATTGTGGTAAAGGGGGAGGGCGAGGGAACCATCGCGGAACTGGTCAAGTGCGAATTCAAAAGATTGGGGAAAATCAGCGGGCTTGCTTTCAGGGATAACGGCAAAATAACCGAGACCCCCGACCGCCCCCTGATACACGATTTGGACTCCCTCCCATTCCCCGCTTACAATCTCTTGGACCTGCGCAAATACCGGCCCTATCCGCCCCACGGGAAAAGCCTTCCCTTCATGCCCATGCTCACCAGCCGGGGCTGTCCCTTCAAATGCGTCTATTGCTCGAAGCCGGTTTTCGGGAACAGGTTCCGGACCCAGAGCCCGAAGAGGGTGATGGAAGAGCTCGCCTACCTGAAAGAGAAACTCGGGGTGAGGGAGGTAATGTTCTACGACGATTCCTTTTCGCTCGACCAAAAAAGGACCGCAGAGCTCTGCAAGATGATGCTTGAGGGAAAGCTCGGCCTCCCCTGGTCTTGCGAAACAAGAGTCAATCTAGTTAGTCCTGAGCTTTTGGGCTTGATGAAGAAGGCCGGCTGCTACATGATTTCCTACGGGGTCGAGAGCGGCTCCCCAAAGATACTCGCGAACCTCAGGAAAGGAATTACCGTGGAACAAGTCGAGAAAGCGTTCAGTGAGACGAGGAAAGCGGGGATAAAGACAGTGGCCTACTTCATGCTCGGTTCGCCAGGGGAAACACAGGAAACAGTTGATAAGACGATAGCGTTTTCGCAGAGTATAGGCGCGGATTTCGCGCAATTCTCAGTGTGCACGCCCCTTCCGGGAAGCGAGCTCTTCTCGATGGTGAAGGACAAGATGAAGGGGGCGGACTGGTCCTCGTTCAACTATGCCGACATAACCAGGTTGGACACCTCCCTCCTCTTCGGCTCAGAAATAAAGGATATCGCGGCCCAGACCAGGAAGGCATACACTTCCTTCTACCTAAGGCCGGGCTACCTGGCGGGAAGGCTCTTCGGGATGCGCTCTCTCGAAGACGTGAAAATGAATCTCAACGGGTTAAGGATGCTCAAGAGCATGATGGGCTAGTGGTTACTTGGACAACGAAAAGGCGTATCTGGAGCACTTGCTTTCAAGCAAGGCGAGCCCGGAGAGGGCAAAGGCAAACAGGGAGATAACAAACTCTTACTTCTGGGGGATTTTCAAAAGCAACAGGTGCACGAAAGTCCTCGACGCCGGGTGCGGGGTCGGCCACTTTATGCTGGCGGCCCCAAGAGGAATTTCAATAATCGGGATAGACAGCAACAAATATGTTGTCGAACACTGCCAAAAGCTGGGACTAAACGTGAGCAAAGCAAGCGTGGAGAAGACTGGGCTGGAGGAAGGCACGTTCGACGGCGTTTTCTGTTCCCATGTCCTCGAACATCTGGAAAAACCGGACGAGGCGATGAAGGAATTCAGGAAATTCCTTGTCCCGGGAGGCCTTCTCGTTATCCGCGTTCCTTCTCCCAGGTTTTTTCACACGGATCCGACCCACATCACGAAATTCGATTTGGCGAGCCTTAGGGAACTCGCAGGAAAAACAGGGTTCAAGAACATCCGCGCATACGTTTATCACTATCCATTCCCATTCACCAACTGGCAGGGGCAGCCGTATGGGGCGCTAAACGCGGCGCGGGCCCTTCCTGGGATACGGGAGGCGTTTGATTATGCGGTCGGCCTCAAAGGATATCCCGCCAATGAGCTCGTGCTGACTGCGGAGAGATGAGATGCGGAAAATATTGTTCATAAACGCGATAGACCCTTCAAGGGAACTTCAGTCCAGGTATCCGCATCTCGGTTTTGGCTACCTTGCGAGCGTCCTGCGGGAAAAATACGGGCCAGGCAGCTTCGAGTTCAAGGTTTTCAGCCAAGGCGTGAAAAAGACGCTGTCCGAGTTCAAGCCGGATCTGGTCTGCCTCTCCTCGGTGACCCAGAACTACGGTTTTGCAAAAAAATACGCCGAAATCGTGAAATCGCACGACAGGGGGATTCCGGTTTTCATGGGAGGAGTCCACATTTCGGCGCTCCCGCACACTCTCGATAAGAATATGGATGTCGGGATACTCGGTGAGGGAGAGGAAACAATCGCCGATCTCGTAAGTGCGCTCGAAGGGGAGCTCAACGCAAGCAAGCTGAAGAAAATCAGGGGCCTCGCCTTTTGGGAAAATAACAAACTCTCTTACACGGGAATCCGGGAACCGATAAACCCGCTCGACAAGCTTCCTATGCCGGCAAGGGATATTTTGGATATTGACGCGCACACCTACATGTTTACCTCGAGAGGCTGCCCATACAGCTGCGTGTTCTGCTCATCCTCAAGGTTCTGGGACAAGCTTCGGTTCTTCTCTGCTGAGTATGTGGTTCGCGAGATAAAACACATAAAAGAGACTTACCCTCAGGTGAAGATGATAAGCTTCTACGACGACCTTTTCATAGCCAACAAGCCGCGCCTCCAGAAGATTGTCGAATTGTTGAAAGAGGAGGGGCTTCACGAGAAGCTCGCTTTCTCCTGTTCCTGCAGGGCGAACCTGGTAACGGATGATGTCGTGAGGCTCCTCAAGGAGATGAACGTCGTCTCGATAGGGATGGGCCTCGAGTCCGGGAACCAGAGGATACTGACTTATCTAAAAGGCGAAGGAATCACGGTCGAGCACAACCGCAATGCGGTCAAGACCATAAGGAAGCACGGGATGGCTGCGAATGCGTCATTCGTTATCGGCTCTCCTGACGAGACCAGGGAGGAGATTCTCCAAACACTCGGGTTCATAAAAGAAATCGACCTCGATTTCGTTGACACGTATGTCCTCACCCCGCTCCCAGGGACTCCGATCTGGGAATACGCCAGGAAGCGGGGCCTCGTGTCTGGCGATATGGACTGGGGCAAGCTTGACGTCTCGTTTGCGGAAAACCACAAGCAGGCGATAATCCTCTCAGAGAAACTCAGCAGGGAGGAGCTCCTCTCCCTGTACCGCAAGTTCCAGCTTCTCAGGTATCGGATAATGCTCAAGAACGCGTTCAAGCACCCGTTCGCCCTGGACATACCGAAGATAATCTCGAAAATAGCCCTGCTCAAGATAAAATACGCCCTTAGCCCCCAGAAGGTGGAATGATGGCAAGCCCAAAAGCGTCCATAATCGTGCTGAACTGGAACGGCAAGCACTACCTTAAGGACTGCCTCTCCTCCATAGCGGAAATTCCCAGGGAACCGTCATTCGAATGCATAATGGTCGATAATGGCTCAACCGACGGTTCGGTTGAATATGTCGAAAAAAACTTCAAATGGGTGAGGGTAGTCCGGAGCGGGGAGAATCTCGGATACGCGGGAGGGAACAACCTTGGCGCGAGGGAGGCAAAAGGGGAATTCCTAATCTTTCTCAATTACGACACAAGAGTGGAAAAAAATTGGCTTTCTGGGCTGCTCGACGCTTTTAAGGAAAATCGAATCGCAGCGGTCCAATCCAAGGTTCTATTTGATAATGACAGTTCGAAAATAAACACATTCGGGACCGATACGCACGTTACCGGCCTCACAGTATGCAAGCACATTTTCAAGGAAGACAAAGGTCTCGAAAAGACCGAGGAGGTTTCCGGGTTCTCGGGAAGCTCGGTGATGATTCCAAAGAGACTTTTCTTCGAACTCGGAGGCTTTGATGATGATTTTTTCCTCTACCTTGAGGATACTGATTTTGGGTGGAGGGCGACGCTTGCCGGCCACAGGATACTCGCAACCCCCAAATCCATAATCTACCACAAATACAAGCTGAAAATGAACCCGAAAATCTTCATGTACAACGAAAGGAACCGGCAAGTGATGATTCTGAAGAACTATTCCGCCAAATCGTTGGCTCTCCTTTTCCCGTCCCTTTTCCTGATGGAAATATTTACGCATGCGTACGCCCTTTACCTGGGGCCAAGTTTTCTGTTGGCGAAGCTTAGTGGCGATTTTTGGGTTCTGGGCACTCTCCCAAGGATATCGGAAAAAAGGTCAATCGCCCAGAAACTAAGGAAAATAAGCGACAAAAAGATACTCGAAAAATTCGTCTTCAACCTGCCGATATACCGGGCCCCTTGGTTTGCCAAATATTTCGAGCTGCCGTTCAATCTTCTTTTCCGCGCCAATTATTCACTCGCCATTCTCTTCTCGTGACTCAACTATCCGGCTTACCGAATCAAGGATTAATGCTGCGAGCACGCACAGCATGCCCGTCAGAGTGAAGAATACGGTAAGTATTGTCGGGCCGAAAGGAAGGGCCTTGTTCGCGTTGTAGAGGTCCAGGGTGTAAATCCCAAAAACTCCTCCCAGGACAAGCGCAAGAACCCCCAGGACCCCGAAGAAGGCAAACGGCTTCCTCAGCCTTATGATGTCGAGTATCGAAGTAGTCACCCCTAAGCCGTGTATCAGGGCGTTCCTCTTGGAAACATGGTCAAAATAGCGGACAGTTATCGGGACTTCGGAAATTTTCAGCCCAGCTTCTGAAGCCTTCATGAGTATCTCCGAGCCTGCCCCCATGCCCGCATTCCTGAGCCCAGCAAGCTTTGACACGGCCTTGGCGTTATACGC
The DNA here is from genome assembly GCA_021813385.1 of Microcaldota archaeon. GTDB lineage: Archaea > Micrarchaeota > Micrarchaeia > Burarchaeales > JAKAKT01 > JAKAKT01. Next base: position 811 of record JAKAKT010000059.1, on the reverse strand, counting down.
CCGAAAGCCGCTCTGGGAGTCGCTTACAGAAACTCCGGAGCCTGCGTTAGTGAGCGTCGTAAGGGCGGAAATCCCGGCTCTCCGATACGCCGGAATCTCGTTCTTGGAATGAAACCTGCTTCCAATCACAACGTCCGCCCCGTTTTGGAGGCCTTCGAGGACTTTTGGTATGTCCTTCGGGTCGTGCTGCCCGTCCCCGTCAATTATGACCAAAGCGCCTGCTTTTTCTTTTTTCGCTTTTTCAAAGCAAGAGTTTATGGCCGCACCATAACCTTCGTTCTTCCCGTGGCTTAGGACTACGGCGCCTGCAGCATTCGCCACTTCCGCAGTCCGGTCTTTGCTTCCGTCATTGATTACGCAGACTTTATCAGCGTATCTTTTTGAAAGAACAACAATACTCGCTATGGTAAGCTCCTCGTTGTAAGCCGGGATGCAGACAATCGCCTTCAAAATTACCCCCTTCCTTTCTGCGTCTTTATAGTTTAAATAATATTGCAGTGCTTCATATAACCCATGCAGAGGTGTTTTAATTGATTTTTGGGTTGATGGGCCTGCTCTTTTCGTGCCTCGTGCCGGGAGCCTTTTTGGCAGACCTTTTTTCCACGGACCGAAAATCTCCATTCGAGTTCTTGTCCCTCTCAGTGTTCATCAGTCTTTTTGCGAATTTCCTCTTAATGTTCGGCTTGTCGGTTTTCTATAGCGTCTCACTCCAGGCAATCGTCGTCTCCCAAGCGCTCCTGGTGCTCGCAATAATCGCAATCAGGCTGAAAATGGGGCTAAAATTCAATTATGGTTTTGAAATATCCGTCCA
>JAKAKT010000097.1 GCA_021813385.1 Microcaldota archaeon | reverse complement strand
AACTCCTGGACATGGATGAGGATTGGGACGGAGAAGAAGACTGGCCCGAGGACAAGGAGGAAGACGGGTGATTGTCATGGACTATGAAAAACTGACCCGGATAAGAGATATTTACTCGGAATACCTGTCGATTCTGGAAATCGCCGGAAAGACGGAAAAAAGGTATCAAACTGAGTTAATGAGTCCGGATGAAGATGAATATCACAACCCGTTCAGGGTGTCTTATAATTTCGAAAAAGTGATTGCAGAAGTACGGGATGACGTGGTAAGGACCGTGAAAAGGCTTTTCAATGAGGCGTATCCGAACGTCGATTTGGAGAAAGTTGATTTCAAGAACCTGTTTTCGAAAGATGGGTACGGGCGCCGGGACGGCCTTAAAATAGACTGGCACGGGTTTAGGCTCCGGCTACTTTGGCTGGAAGGCAAGGCGGACGAACTTGCGATGAACGTTCTGGATGAGACTGCTCTCCGGACGATTCCGAACTTCTACCATCGGACGGAGCTGAAGCCGGAGGAACTTCTGCGCGGGAAGACTGTTCAGCTGGACGGACACTTCTACTCGTATGACCGGATTGACGAATGGAGGGTCGGAAAGATGAAGAAGTGGCTTTCGGTTGTCCTTGAAGGAGTAAGAGCGTCTCAAACGTTGGGAACGAACGCGGTTGAAATCAAGGTTTACAAGAACGGTAGAACTGACGTGAAATTGAGAAACGAAGAGGAGGCTAGAAGAGTTGCGAATGCGCTTGCAAGTCTCTGGGGGGTGAACAACAAGAAGACGTAGGAGAGAGGGGCGGCAACGCCCCAGACACTTCATTTCTGCGGAAGCATTTCCTAGGAAATGAACTCCATCTCTGCGAATAAATACTCATTGCGTTCAACTGAACCGCATGGTCCAAACGGAAATCGCAGAACGGATTTTCAACGCCCTTACTGATGAACCGATGACCTTCAACAAGATGTGCAGAAAGGCGAAGATTCACCCGAGGACGGCCCGGACTTATTTGGGATTTATTCGAGCAGTTCAGGCGAAGGAGAAGATTGAGATGGAACTGAATGGATTCCGGGTTGTGATAATGAAACAGAGGACGACGGGAGGGGAGAGGTAAACTGAGATAGATAAACTAAGAGTTTTGGGGATAGAAGCCTTAACTAAGCAAATCTTCTTCATCTTCTCGTTTAGTTGTTAACTTCCCAATTCAGATGCAATTTCTTTAACGCGCTTGCGAAGCACTGTCCTTCGTTCTACTGTCTCGCGGGCTTTTCTAGCAATTTCTTTGCATAGTTCAGTATTTTTCGGAATCGGGAGGACAATCTCGAAAAGGCGCTTTCCCAAAGTATCGATGATGTCTCGTGTGAATTGTTTCGCTTTCATCTGGTTGCGCACAATTGGGGTGTTTAGAAGAACTAAAAGCAAATATGGGTCGATAGTCTCGCGACGTTTTACTCGGAGCTTATATAACCCACCGCAATAAAGAATTTTTGTGTCTTGTTTCGTAAGGATACATGAAACACCAACTAAGTATGTTCCATCGCGAACAACAAAAATATCTTCGGCTTGTACGTCCATTTTGCCTTTAAATTTCTCGTATAATTCTTCGCTCACACATTGCTTTGGACCCATTTTTAATTCCCAGTTAGAAATGTCGGACGTACGGATAAACGGGATAGGTCCCGTTCCGTAAGCCATTTTTCCAACTTCGATGCCCGTATCCGAAGCTACTACGTCTTGCTTTACCAATTCCCCAATAGTCACCAACATATGGCTTTTTTTCAATTCATTTAGATCGCTGTTGACTAAAGGAGCGTAATAGCGAGGTAGAAAAATATTATTGTAAATATCTTTCTCCTGAAAAATAAAACCGAGATTCCTTTCGTCTGTGCTTTTCCATTCTTTTTCTTTTGGCAAAGGAGCAGAAAGCGACTTTATCTGACCCTGCGCCAGGTAAGGAAATCGTTTAAGTGTTTCCCGCAACTGCGCCCTTTCTTTGGTTAGCTCTTGGACTTCATGCTCGATTTTCGCAGCTAAAGCTTGATTTTTTGGGATAGGTAATATCAGCTCTCGGTATCTGTTCCCGATAGTGTCTATAATGTCTGCGGTGAACTGTTTAGCACGGATTTGTCTGCGGACGATTGGTGCCGATAAGGCAGCCAAAAGAAGCGGACCAGACAAAAATCCGTTCTGTTTTGGTCTAAACTTTATTATATGCGATTGATAAAGCAACGGTAAATCATGATCTGAGACTAAACAAACTTCGCCAATAAGATACGTTCCGTCTCTAACAAAAAGCACGTCGCCGGGTTGAACGTCCTGAACTTTATCGTATTCTGCATAAATCTCCTTGCTAACACCCTGCTTTACGTCTATTTTTAGTTCCCAATTAGAGATATCAGACGTACGAACAAACGGAATAGAACCAGTTCCATATGCTAACTTTCCGATTTCATGTCCTGTGCTTGCTTCTATTTCTCCTTTGTCTTCTAGTTCGCCCACAGAAAGCAAATAATGTGTTTTCGCAAGAACATCGAGGTCAGATTGGATCTCTGGGTTGTAATACTTTGGGATTAAAACTGTTCCTAATATTTCTGAACTCTTAAGTGTAAACCCGAGGTGGTCTGCTGGTTTGATCATCCTCATTCACCGTAGAGTTCTTTGTACCTCATAGTAATTTTTGGTATGTCATCAAGTAGCGTTTCGTTTCCATCGGCGTCTCTACGAATTGTTGGGTTCCCGCGTGAATCATGGCCGCACCATTTAGCCTCTGCCATGAAAATGTCGTAATTTTCATCTGCTTTTGGAGGCTCTTTTTTAATGAACACAATACACACTTTTGCATGTGTCCCGCCCTTGCCGCTTGTCTTAAACAAAGCTTCAGGCATTGAAACAACACCAAAAATTTTCGTTTCCTTCCGTAGGAACGATACCACGTACTCATAGGTAGGCATGCCAAAAACCGCTTCGGGTAATACGATGCCCATCCGACCGCCTCTCTCAAGGAACTGTAAACAACGCTCTAAGAATAAAATCTGAGGAGGTTGATCCTCATGAAGCGTTGCGGTTTTTCTCAGTTCTCCACCCTTCTTGTCTTTTTCCCATTTGTAACCAAGGTCGTATTGGGAGAGAATCCGGTCTCCTTTAACCACGATCTTTTTCCCAAAGGGTGGGTTAGTTAATACTACCTTAAATGAGTTGGATTTAATCGCCTCCTTAGCAATAGAACCCCACTCCCCCATAGGCACTAAACTATTCTCACAAAAAATCCCCCCTCGTCCATCACCAACAATTGCCATATACGCTTTTGTGACTTTTGCAAGGAACGAATCCTTGTCGATTCCCCTGAAATATTTTGTAGCGACATCTCGCTTTTTACGTTCAAGCTGAGATTCGTTCCACCCCTTCTGCTTTGCCTCTTTCTCAAGTTTCTTCCACACATATTCTAAAGTGTTAATGAGAAATCCCCCAGACCCGCAAGCAGGATCGATAATCATCTCTCCCGGTTCTGGATCTAAGATTTCTACCATCATTTTCACAACGTTACGGGGAGTAAAAAACTGACCCTCAGCTCCTCGAAGTGCTGGTCCGATAAAGACTTCAAACGCATCTCCAATCGCATCGCGGTTAGCTTCAGTGATACAGTAGTTTTGCAGTTCCCCTACAACGTAGAAGAGACTCTCTGGATCTAATGAAATCACATCCTTATCACTAAAAACATCTGAATACTCTCTCTTAACTTTCTTCTCAAATATGTCCACAATTCGTTTTTTAATTTCCTTAGCTGGTTCACCGATTCCACTTCTGAAGCTTATCATCTCGTCCATACCAGTGTTGATCTCATCATAAATCTTACAAAAAAGGATATTGATAATCTCTTGAGCAAGTGCCTCATCTCGTGTTATACCGGTAGTCATTCCAGCCAGACGATTTCGAATGTCTTTGAATGTAGCTTTCAAGTTCGATGGTCGTTTAAGGTCCTTTCTTTTAAATAACCCGATATCCTCAATTCGTTGACCGCGTCTGGGTATGTTTGGTAACTCGCTGTATACTCTTCGTCCATCTTTGAAAACCATCTTCCTAAGGTACAAATGCTCCTCGCCATTAAACCAAACTCCCAATTCAGCAGGACTCATGTCCATATAGAGTCTTAATTGGTGTTCGCCTTCCTTTTTGCTTGGTCGTTTGCACTCTACCACCAAGAAGAGTTCATCCTCGCTCTTTTTATCTGAATGAAAAACCGCTATGTCCACTGGATAAGATTTCTCCTCATCTGATGGTCGTTTACGTACACGAAATTGTGGTCGGGTTTGAATTTGTGATTTTTCATAACCGTACTCTTCAACAAGACGTTTGGAGAAAATTTGTACGGCATCAATCTCTTCTTGTGTAGCCCTAACCAATTCACCACTAACAAAATCTCTTACGTATCCCACTCTTGTTTCGTCTTGAGAATTTTCATCGAGCGAGTCGTTTGCATTTCTTTCTACGTTTTTTTCTTTCGTCATGGCTCGTCCCTTTACAGATAGAACTCCCCACTTTTTAAAATCTCGTGGAGGGTAACTTTCCACTCACTTTCTCTTTAACAAACCGACAACCCCGCAACTCTTCATTTACAGCAGTGCCAATCGTCCCGCCACCGTCAGCTTATAACTCTCGTCAATGAATCCCCTGCTTTTCAGGTCGTTTAAATGCTGGTAAATCATTCCGCGTGTCTTCCCAAGCTTTTTCGCGAGTTCGCTCATGTTCTCAGGCTCGCGGGCAAGCTCCTCCAGAAGGGCTCGCTTGGTTTTCGTGATCCCGAAAGAAAGAACAGGCAGGTCAATGAGCTTGTTCTCCTCCTCAGTGGCATACACTATCCTTCTCAGCATATCCCGGCGCGCATAACCGGCAAAAAGAACTCCCAGCCCTTGAGTCCTACGCCCTCCGGTGATGTTTAAGTAAACCGAGTGACCCTTTCCGTGCTCTTTCTCAATCAATTTGACAGTGGCTTTCGCCACCTCGAAAACGTCATAGGGGTCCGGAACGGTGACAACCTCAATTTCAGTCACAACTCCGACCGTTTTCCGCAGCAGCTCCTCGTTCTCCTTTTGCTCCTTCTCAGGTTCGCTGCCCTTCTTTGACTCGTGCTTGACCAGAATCAGCCTTGACGGGTTCAGCTCCTTAATGGCGGCCATCTGGGGCTCGACGCTATAAAACGTTGAAATAAGGGTAGATCTCTCCACGAATTGCTTGTAAACAGTAAGGCTTATATATTATTATGTCTAATAAAAATATAGACAGAAGCAATTTAATGCTAAGCTGTGAAGGTGGGGTTTATGGGGACTGAATTCATCATCTGCGGAGACAAGAAAGAGGAAGCTCGTATAGGCTGCGCGAAGGATTTCGTCAGCATCCTCCAAATCGACGGATTTGACATTAAAAGAGCGCTAACCAGGCACCAAGTCTGTGGTCACTTTAGCCCGTGGCTTGAGCATCTGGGAGAGATGGAACTTTCAAGAATGCTGAAACCTTTCGAGAAGAAGGAAATTGAGTGCTACGCGATGGCAGCAGAGGTGTTCTACACGGATCTGAAGTTCGAGAAGCCGGATTTTTTCGAAGTGATGGGTTATGAAGGCGCGAAAGAGGCGCTGCGGGAGCTTGCGGTCTATCCTGCAAAAATGAGCGAGGTTTCGAAAAGATACGGCAGGGGAGAGTGCGGGGGAGTCCTTCTCTACGGCCCCCCGGGAACTGGAAAAACCTACCTTGCGAACGCCCTTGCAGGCGAAACCTCAAAACTATTCGTTAAGTGGTCTCCCTCGGAATCATTCAGGGACAATTACGCGCTAAAGCGGACTTTCGACTTGATCAAGACTGCCGGAGGAGGGGTACTTTCGCTTGATGACATGGAGATTATCGCTTCAGTGAGGGATAAGCCCGGTCACGACCGCGCGCTCACAAACGCCCTGCTTTCGGAGCTTGACCAGGCAGTTGACGTGCCCTTGGTGGTGGTAGGATCAACGAACTTCCCCTGGAACATGGACCAGTCCATCATAAGGTCCGGAAGGCTCGGCTCACTCATCTACGTTGGAGTGCCGGACAAGGAGACGAGAGTTGAGCTGTTCGGGTTCTACTCGCGCGGTTTGCCGGTCGGTTCTGTTGACTTTGAGCAGCTAGCTGAAAAAACCGAGTTCTACTCCTGCAGCGATATCAAAGCCCTCTGCTCGGAAGCGGCTTCAATCCCGTGGAAGGAGGCGATAAGGGGGAAAGAATCGAGGGAGATCGGGCAGGAAGATTTCGAGAAGGCGATAGAAAAGATGCCCTCGACTTCCCTCGCTTGGTTTGAGGAGGCCCTGGACATTGCTTGTGCCGAGTCGGTGAAAAAGAGGTTTGCTCCGATGTTCGAAGAGATTGAGAAATACCGGGAGGTTAAGAATCGTGGAAACCGAGCCGTTTGCTACGGTTAGGGGGGAGAATATGGAAAACTCATTGAAGCTGAAAGGCGCGGCAGTAAGGTGCGAGGAATGCGGGGGAATGATAGCCCCAAAAGAGCTTTTCTTGCGCAAGATGGTCTTTCTTGGGGTTTTTGACGGAAGGAGGATTGGAAAGAAGAGGCAGATGCTTCTCCCTGCGGACATACTGTGCGACAAGAGGATGTGCAGGGGATGCGCGGAGAAATCTGGTTTTGAACTTAAGAAGAGGAGCTATGACGACTACGTGGAAGGGCCTAACGGAGTCTTGATAAGGGCAAGCAAGGAGTGCTCGATGTGCGGAAGAAAACTTACGGGAATAACCGGAGCTGCGGTAGTTAACGAGTGGGTGAGCAACTGTCCATCCGGGCCTCTTTATCGATTTGCCCAAACTGCAGAGTGCATCTGCAGGGAATGCACGGGAAGGCACAGTGGAGTCGGGCAGAGGATTTTTTGGTTTGGGAAGGAGATGGAGCGCCAAAGGGGGAAGGACTGGATTACCCAGTACATGCGTTTAGGGGGAGAATTTCTGCCGGAATTCTCAAAGCCCGTTGAAAGAGGGAACGCGTTAGAGGGAATCATACTCACGCCAGGAACGAAAAAATCGCTGGAACTCCTTTTATGCCAGGTGAGGGACGGGGAGGAGATAAAAAAGATGGGGTTGAATACCGAGCTCCACCCGAGCTGCCCGGTTTTCAATTTCTACGGCCCGCCCGGAACTGGAAAAACGCTCGCAGCCCACAGGATTGCGAAAGCGTGCGGATTCGGGCTTGAAGTGGTGACTTCGGGCTCGCTCCTGAACTCGTACATAGGGGAGACTGAGAAAAATATCCTCTCTGCCTTCTGGAACGCGAAAAAAAAGAACATGCTCCTGTTCTTTGACGAGGCGGACAGCCTGCTTTCTAGCAGGGTGCAGGCGGAAAATTCTGGGGACATCGCCTACAACAGCATGGTGAACACGATTCTGAAGGAGCTTGAGACTCATTCCCTGCCCGTGATATTCGCTACCAACTTCCCGATAGCGTATGATGCGGCTTTGAGGAGGAGGGTGCTGTTCAGCGTGAATTTCGAGCTTCCGGGAAAGGAGCAGCAGGTCGAGCTGTTCAAACTGCTCGGGCCGAAGAAACTCGGCGATGACGTGGAGTTCGAGTTGCTAGCTGGAGACGGGCTTTCTGGCGGGGATATACGGAATATCTCTTACAACGCGATAGCTTTCGCGCTCAAGAACGGACGGAAGGCACCGAGCCAGGAGGACTATCTTGAAGCGAAGAATCTCTGGAAGGAACACACGAAGGCGACGACGCGGGAAACGCCGGTTAGCGGGAGACACTACGCGTGAGGTGATATTACATGTTGTTTAGCAGTCGAAGAAACGAGGAACGCTTGACTAGGATTGCGGATTCGCTTGAGAGCCTTAACCAGAAGATGGATAGACTTATCACGCTACTCGAAACGAGGAAGGGTGGGCTTGAGAATGAGAAATGCCAAAGACGAGTTTAAAGAGCTGATTGGTTGAAACGAATAAGTTTTAGCGAGGGAGCAACCTTTGCGGTTTTTCTCTATGTTGGAATTGCACTTGGGCTCCTGGTTTTCACCACGGCACATGAAGCCGGGCATTTTCTAGTCGCTTCCATTATAAAACCGAGTGCGATAAGTGGCTTTTACTTTCCAGTTGAGAACATACCGAAAGCGCTCATCTTTCAGGAGCAGAAAAACATACCCGAATGCGAGAATTCGGCAGCTTGCGTTACTTACACGGCAAGTGTTTCAGACTCGTTCGGGCAGATTGGCGGTTTCTTTACCTCGATTGCCGGTGTTGTAGCGACTACGATTCTTCTGTTTCTGTCACTTCGATTGAAACGAGTTGTTGAGAAGGGATTTGATGGAAAGAAGACGATTTACCTGGCTGCAGCGTCATTTCTTACGGGCTGGTTCCTTGCAGGTTTTGAGATATCCTTGGGTTGGGGCGGAGATGGAGCCAAGGCCGTGTTTTTGTTCATCAACAACACTACAGTTGCCTTGCTAATTGTCCTCCCAATCTCTCTAATTCTTGCCTTTGTCTGTTTTTTTGCTATTCTAGACATGGCAACGCTGCCAATCCCGATTCTGGGGCCCATACGGGAAGAGCTAAAAGCTGTAATGGTGAGATATAACGTGGGGTTCCTTATACGTCATTAACAGAATTGGGGTGGATTTATGAAGCTGAAAGTTTCGATTAAGGACTTGCGCGGTGAGATAAACCTAATTCGAAAACGGAATCCACAACTTAAAGATGATTCAGCGTTCGTTTTATGGTTCATGCAGGCTTGCCTGGTTGATTCAGAAAATGATGCGAAGTCATCTTTGACTGGGGTTAGCGGAGATAAAAACTGCGATGCAATCTACATAGACAGCAAGAATAAGCAAGCACATATAATCCAGAGCAAGTTCCATTACAACGAAGGTTGTCAGGAGAAGCGTAACGACGTCTTAACTTTTGCAGATCTAGCTCTGAAACCCTGGCAGACTAAACAAGAACTAGAATCATTTTACTCCGGATTAAACTCTCTTGTTCGCAGCAAACTCGAAGACGCATTTCACAATATCCGAAAAAACGGATACGAGATTAAACTTTATTATGTTACTACCGGCACTTGCAGTGGTAGAATTATCACTGAGGCCGAAGATCGTGTCAGACAAGCCGAAGGCCCGGCAGAGATTTATGTGCTGGATATCCAAAAAGTATTAGTTTTGTTCAAGGATTACCTCGAAGGGGTAGCGCCTGCAGTGCCTAAGTTCTCACTTAGGATACTATCCGAGGGTCGCATACACAACGATGGTGTTATACGCCGTTTTGACCCAGAGAAGAATATCGAATCCTGGGTCTTTTCTATGTCCGGTCAAGACGTAGGAGAGCTTTTTGCAAAAGCTGGAATTCGTCTTTTTGCAAGAAACATTCGTGGATATCTCGACAAGACCAATGTAAATGAGTCAATAGCACAAACGATAACGAGGGAGCCACATAACTTTTGGTACTATAACAACGGCATCACTATTGTTTGTGATGAAGCACGGAGGGAAACGCACGGAAATGAAGACGTTCTGATGGTATCCGGGGCGCAAGTGATAAACGGCCAGCAGACGACTAGGACACTGGATAAGCACGATTCCAAAAACACAAACGTTTTGGTAAAAGTCATACGGATAAAACGAAATCCAGATGATGATGAAGAGTATTACAGCTTGGTCAATTCTATCGTTAGAGCAACAAACTGGCAAAATAAAATAAGCTCATCAGACCTTGTGTCAAATGATTACATGCAAGTTTTTCTTGAGCGAGAACTTAGGAAGGTCGGTTATCAATATATACGCAAAAAAATGAATAAATCCGAGGCCAGGTCCGTCTTCGGTCATACCTACTTCCAGATAAATAAATTGGAGATGGCGCAAGCAATAGCGGCTTGTGAGTTCGACCCAGTGGTTATTAGGAGAAAGGGTAAAGAAAACATGTTCGAGGATCCGTATTACAAGTCTATTTTCAACTCTCGTTATTTGGGGTATTATCTATCTCGGTATTGGCTTATGAGACAGGTTAGATACGCTGCTCGCAGGCACCCAGAAAGAGCATATGCTACCTGGTTGGTTCTGAATTTTTCATGGAAACTTCTTCATAACGATATAGGCTCCGGATATCAGGAGAAAAAGTTCCGTTATGCTTGTGAACAGAATACTGTAACTGTTCTTAGCCCTCTAAACAATATACTTATAGACACATTCAGAGCCGCTCTGAAATTCTACCGCCTGAAACGAGGTAAAGGAGAAGAAGCAAAAGACGTTTCATCGTTCTTTAATACCTCAAGATTAGACAAAAGTTTTGAGTCCTTTTGGCATTCCAAAAAGAATTCACATCGCCAAACCGTTATGGCTCACTTAGGGCGTTTTAGAAAACGATTGGATGAACTTGAAATAGATGATTAGTAACTTTTCTTAAATACGGATAGGGGGCGATACCTCCAAGACCCTACACTAAATTTCTAGTTTATACTGTTCAACCACCGCCTTGCAGATTAGGTCTTCATCGCTTTTTTTGATAAGGGCTTCGAAAAACAAGTCTGGGTTTTCCTTCCAGGCAAGCAGTGCGTTAACGTATTTGGTGAAGGTCTCAAACGTGCTCTTCCTGGGCTGGGCGTCGTCCAGTTTACATCCGATTTTGCCCAAGTTCACGGTTGTTCGGAGGCCGATGTAACCAATCGCAACTTTTATCTTTTCAAGAGGAATCCCCGTTGATAATGAATAGGCACGGCGATACGCTTCCAACTGTTGCCTGTGCTGAGAGCCTCTGTCATCATTCTTATCCGTTTTCCAGTCGAAAATCAGGTAATCGTCCTTGTTCTTGAAAATGGCATCTATAAATCCCTTGAACATCACGCCCTTTCCAGTCCCGGTTAAGGATTCCATTGGCAGTTTTAGCTTATGTTCAGCCGAAACTCGTTCTGGGTAATCTTTCTCAATCATCCCGAAAAGCTCCTTTATGTTCGCCTCATACTTTTCAAGACCTTTCGGAACCTCATAATTATCTCCCCTGAAGACGGCTTCCGCGATTGCGTGGGCTTCAGATCCTGTGCTCAGCGCACCAGAATACTCGCTAATCCCAAGTATGTTGGAGGAGAGATATTCACACGGGTCCGTGGTCAATGAGGAGTAGGAGACATAATCCAGCGACTCAAAATGCTTTTTTATGAAGTTCCTGACCCAGGGCTTCTTGTCTTCAAGCAGCTTCTTTGATTTCTCTGCATCGCCATTAACGAACAGGGAATATGCTCTCCTCATTTTTTCTGATGTGTCAAAGCACTCGACCCCTTCGCACATCATCTCGCTCTTTTCGCAGTATGAATTCAGATAGTTCTCCAGCTTTTCCGGGAAAACAAACAGCTCCTTCTTAGCCCGGGTAAGAGCCACGAAATCAATTCTAAGAGTTTCTTCAGCAAGCTCCTGCTCGGCGTTTATGCCTTTAGTTCTCAGTATCGCCTTAACTACCTCATCTTGGAAGTTTGTCGTGTCCCTGCTCTGGTGGGGCACATATACTACTGATTCGAACTGCTTTCCCTTAGCCTTGTGTACTGTGGTCAATATGACTTGTTTCTCAATATTTGATTCATCGGCAAGAAGGTCGGAGGCTTTCAGGTAAACCATAAGATTGCCGAGGTTAATCTCTTCCATAACTTTCATTGCTTCTGCGAAGGCATCCTGAAGCGCAAGCGATGACAGCAGATACTCCTTCCCATAGGCGACAGAGACCGGAATTATCCTAGTCTTGAAAAGCGTGTTCACGTCCTCAATTGTTTTAACGGATTCCCGAAGCTCCCTGAAACTGGGGCTCTTCTTGAAAATTGCCTCAATAGTTAGCTCTTTTTCGTCCAATTCTGAAAGCTCAAATGCGTCCTGCAGGGAAATCGGGAAGAATGGGGTGAACATGGCGTTCTTAACGTCATTTGCGTCCTTGCTCAGAACTCCGCGTATGAAGTTGATTGAGTGGGTTCGGGCATCCCTGGATGCTGAGAAATAAGTGGATGAATGCTCGATACCCCTGTTTTGAAGTTCTTTTGAAAGCCTCATTATTTGGAGGTTGGTTCTTGCAATGACGGCCACGTTTTTGCTGGTTTTACATATTTCCCTTACAGCTTCACAAACAACTTTCAAGGTATCCTCTTTTCCGACAGAAAAAATCTTCGGCTTGGCCCCTGGAGCCGCTTCCTCATTTCTTAGATCTTTCAAGTCTTCCTTATGTCCAGAATCCTTTGTCTTAGAAACGAAGTGTTCTTTGCAATAATTGAGAATTTCGTTTGTGCTCCTAAAGTTCTCAGAAAGAACGAAGATTTTGGCCTTTTTGAATTTCTCGAAATTGACTATTGACCCTCCCTGGAACCCGAAAATGGCTTGTTTCTTGTCTCCAACGGCAAAATAAGTTTCCCCTGACTCCAGCGCTATGTCCGCCTCAATCTTGTTTACGTCCTGAAGTTCATCCACCAAAACGTGCTTGAACTTGGGTTTTCGCTTAAGCTTAGTGAACTCCAGAAGCATATCAACATAATCAATCCCCTTTCCTTTCTTCGTTTCTTCATAGTGGTGGTAAACGGCTACAAAGTCCTCTGCAAATTTATCCATCTCTGCTTTCGAGAGGGTTTTGAAGTCTGTCAGCTCCTTCTTCACTTCTTCTAGATTGATCTCTTCCGGCGCAATTCCAAAGCTTTTTACGTAGCGGATTAGGTTCTCCATCTTCGGAACTATGCTTTCGAGTAAGTAATCCTCCCCGTAGTTTAGGATTTCATTGTCTTTGAAATACCTGTAAACCGAATAGCGGAGGAAGTTTGATGAGATAGTGTTTTCCTTCCCAATCGTCTCAAGGGCGTAAGAGTGAAAGGTGTAGACTTTCAGAGTCGCAAGGTCTATCGTTATTTTCTCGTCCTTTAGGATTTTGAGGATACGGTCCTCCATCTCTTTTCTTGCCTTGTTTGTAAATGTCAGACATAGAATTTCATCGGCTTTGGAGCCTTTCTTGATTAGATTAACGTATTTGTAAGCTAAAAGAAGTGTCTTCCCAGTGCCCGGATTAGCGATGACCAACGTGTTTCCGTCATGTTCGAGAACATCCTGTTTTTCTTTATTTAGCATCATAGCATCACCAAGGAATACTAACTTCACCAATGCCCTTTATTACGCCATAACTCTTTATTGTATATTTAAGCTTCCCAAGTTTTTTCCCAAGGAAATAGATCTCTTTCAAAAGTTCAACGTCCTTCTTGCAGTATTGTCTAACCAAATCCTTCTGACCACTAAGCCAGAGGCTTGGCACAGTCATAGGGTCAAGGTCCTTTTGTAGACCGAGATTTTGTTTTGCTAAGTCATCGAGCCCTATAAAACTCCCGTTTGACGCAGTTTTCAGATGCTCTAACGTGTCGCAGGTTCGAGGGCGAAAATGGGCCACTATATCGCCAGAAAACGAAGGGGAAAGAACGAGATAATCGAAATCGAGGATGTTGTGCCCCACAATCAAATCGAATCCATCAAGTGCTTCAATCAACTCCTTTTCCCGGCCTCCGTCAAAAGTGAAAAACTCCGGTTTTGAGCCGTCGGCAAGCATGCATGCGGTAGCCAAGCCGAGCTGCGGCGTAAGCTTCTTCTGAAGCTCTTTTTTCTGACTAAATGAAAGTGACTGATAAGTGGGGTCCAAATCGCGAAAGAGATTCCTTGTTTCAAGATCGAAAAAACATATTCTCTGCATCACATCACCTCGGGATATATGGCACACTTATGTCCTCCTTTGTCAGCTTTGCAAGGTTTTGAACAATGTGCAATGGCAGTATGGTCTTTGGCTGAGCGTATATCGAGCTCCAATCCAAGTACCTAAGCTCATTAAATATCTGGGCCAGCTCAACCACCTCCAAGTCGGGAGATATTTCAAACTCGATATTAAGCCTTAGGGAGGCTGGGCTTCCCTTTCTGGTCTTAGCCGTGACAAGGATGGCGTGCTTATTGTCGCGCGCTATCGCAACCTCGCTTATTGCATACAACTGCTGTGGCGTTCCGTATACCCTATACGGGCCCGACTTTACTACTGAAACGATGCGGATGTTGCTTTTTTCTGACATTATCTCGTGCTCGACAAGCTCCCTTTTCGCCTCTTCCGCACCTTGCCGATAGTTACCTAGCTCAGTATAATGGATGCGTCCGTCCTTGAATAGGATTATCTCATCGACTTTCGCACCAGTAATTTTTTCAGTTTCAAGGTACGCGTCAGAAGCTGCGTCGAAAAACCATTGCTTCAGCTCCTCAGGTGAAACAAGTTCTCCCTTGTGGGAGCCTAGTGTCTTCCTTTGTAGGACTCGCCCATAGCTGTCGCAGATAGCCGCATAAGCTGCCGATTCCTTGTGGTTCTCCGGGTTGCGCGAAACGTCGAAGCCCATGAAGTAAATCTTTTTATTTGGGTCGAGTTTCCCCACCGGGTTCGCAAGGTGCCATATTGACTCACCTTTCTTCAAGGACTTATCATACATCTGTACGGCCATTACCTGTATGCGCGGGAGTACGTACTTATCGAAATTCGGGTCGGTCTTCGCCCCCTGGGCGGCGTTGATAAAGTCGATGGTTATCATCTGGCTTGAGATCGCCTTCTCGCCTAGCTCCTTCTTAGCGTAGAAATACGTCTTGTGGTTGAGCTTGGGTATCACGACTAGAGTTATCGCATCGGGATCGGCGCTCATCCTCTTTATGGCCAGCGCGTAGCCGGTAGGCGTTGACTTATCAACTACATGAATCTGCTCCTGCAGTTCAAATGTCGCAAGATGGAAACTAGCCGCTACGCGGTTTAG
The DNA here is from genome assembly GCA_021813385.1 of Microcaldota archaeon. Lineage (GTDB taxonomy): Archaea > Micrarchaeota > Micrarchaeia > Burarchaeales > JAKAKT01 > JAKAKT01. The sequence goes on along the minus strand of JAKAKT010000097.1, from coordinate 10,529 downwards.
CTCTTGGAAGAAAACTTTCACCTTTTCCTCAAATCCCACTGGGCAAACGCATGAAACCTTTACTTTTTGCTTTTGGGTTATTGGCCCGAACGTGGTAAGGCAGTATTTGATATTGGGCCCCCAGTTCGACGGCGGATTTTTGTTGTTACCACCAAAAACGAGCTCTGGAGGCGTAAGGACATACGGTTTGCCATAGACCTGATTCTCTTTCTTCATCCAGTCCAGGAGTTCCGCTTGTATTTGAACGCTCTTTCCCCCGATTACTAAGGGTTCCGACAAGAGTTTTTTCGCAAGCTGGAGCGTTTCATTTACGCGTTGCTCAGGGCCCAAATCCAATTTCATTTTCTGGGCGCTCTCAAGCATACTGTCGTCGAGGTCAATAAGCAGTTCCATAAGGTACGGCGGAAAACTCAAAGGGTCAGGCCGGTTCTTCATTTTTATTTGAATTATCGGGCCATCCTCCTTCGAGATTTTTATCTTTCGTGCCGCGAACCATTTTTGCCAGTTCGCGTTTTTACTCAAATAGTCGAAAATGGTCTGGCCATCAGGGAGCTTGAAAGAGCCTATTGTGTCAAAGATCACATTCGATACCTGAGCCGGATAAGTTCCGACGCCTGGCATACTGCTGAAGCAAATGACGTTTTTGCCGCGTATATAATTCAGCAGATCATCGCGCTTCTCGTTAAGGGGTTCAAAACGCTTAATCACATTCGCAATCGGCTGCTTCCATACGAATTTCGGGTCAATCCAAATCCCTGCATGACCGTCAGGGAAAACCTCCACATCGAATGAAAACCCCTTGTAGTACTCAAGCATATCCGTCTTTACTGGGGTCTTTTCAGTACAAACGTGCTTACGTATGTCAAAAACGTAGCCGAACCTCACGCACCTGTACTTAAACGCCTCGTGCAGCATCTCCTTGAAAATCAAGGGTTTGTCCTTACAAAATAATGTCTGTGGTTTTGAGAGCTTGAAAGAAACGCCGTCAATAGTCTCAGATGGTTGGAGTGTGGGGGAATCACTAACGAAAACCGACTCACCCTGATTGTAAACAGCAACAGCCAGTCCTTGAGATGAAAGCTGTCGTGCAAGCTTCCTCGAGAACTTGAATTTTTCTTTAGGGTTTACTTCGGAGGACAGGCGATATTCTCTCGCGTGCATCTCGTCGAACACCCTTCCAGCGCTCATGAAAAAGTTTGATAGCATTTTCCCACCCACCATTACCTTGTCGACCGGAATATTTATATATTATCAATTTATTAAACTTAATTTACTTAATGATTTGAGTGATTTTATGCACGGCGTTAAGCTGAGAGTACACATCGCGCCCGTCGGTTTTGAGAACGACCGGATAGTGTTACCCCTGCGACAAATGAAGGCAGACAAAGTTTGGCTCATTTCACAAAAACATGATAACAAAGCTGCGACATACAGTGAAAAAATAATCTCCTTGCTGAAGACCTCGAAAATTGACTACGAGCAGATCGACTGTGAGATAACCGATCTTTACGACGTACTTAAGACCATACGGATAATCCTAGAGAAAGAAGCATCAAACGATATTTTTATCAACGTATCTTCCGGCTCTAAAATCGAAGCGATTGCAGGAATGATGGCTTCAATGATTTTCAGAGAAGGCAACAGAATAATGCCGTATTATGTAGTGCCTGAAAAATACAATACTCAACCAGAAGCAGGAACGCCGCTATCAAGCGGAATCAAGGATATTCAAACACTGCCCGAGTATCGGATTGAACAACCTAAACAGCAATTGATCAAGCTTTTACGCATTGTCGATCAAGCCGGTGGCGCCATCTCGAAGAAAGAACTTATTGAGGAAGCAACCGAAAACGGGCTTATTAGGGTCGGAGGTCGCAACGAAGCCCAATCGAAATATATGAGCCTAAATAAAAATTTCCTTAGTCCCCTCGAGGATTGGCGGCTGATCCGGGTCCAAAAAGAGGGACGCCGAAAGCAGGTTCTCTTGACCGACGAAGGAAAAAATATGCTGAAATTCTTGGGTTAGTTATAATTCCACCGCAATCCACATTGTTGCGTACATCCATGCCTCATTCTTCATCAAAAAATAAATCCACTAGCCAATACGTTACTGGGCATGAACCCGAAAAGCCTCTTGGTAATCGGCGACCCGGCGAGAATGCCCGAACTCAAGTCCAACTCGATCCAGCTAGTGGTAACGAACCCTCCCTGCTGTAACCTCGACGAATTCGGGGAAGTGGTCCCGGAATTCTACGGAAAATACCTGATGTCTATGCAGGACGTCTTCTGCGAGTGCTACCGGGTATTGTGCGAAGGGAGGTTCCTCTGCCTGAACGTCCCAGATCCCATCAAAGTCAATTCCAGCAACCTCATTCCCATGATTGAGCGCTCCGGCTTCAAGTACGAGGATGAGATAGTCTGGAGGAACAGGAAGGACGCCGGATTTTTCCTCAAGAACCCCTATTGCACGTGCTACTACCCGGAAGACTCCTTCGAGCGGGTTTTCGTCTTCAAGAAGGGAAACACGGAGCTCTACAAGCTCTCGGAGGAGGAAAAGCAAAAGTGCAAGTTCGATTTGAACTTCGCCCTGGACCATGTGGGCTTCGAACTCCCGGACTCAATGCCCGAGGAAATCAGGGATTGGCCCCAGAAAGCACTATATCCGGAAGAGTTGGCGGAAGCGCTAATCAAGCTTTACGCGTATGAGGGAGAAACCGTTCTGGACCCTTTTCTCGGAAGCGGCACGACTATAAAGGCCGCACGGAGGGCTGGCCGTCTCGCAGTCGGTTACGAAATCAACGGAGCCTACCTGCCGCTTATCGGAAGAAAGGTCGGCTTCTCCCGCTTGAAAATAATCAGGAGAGGTGGTAATGATGAAGATTAGAAACGCGTTAGCCCTAGCTCTGGCGATGGGCGGTTTGGCGATGGCACAGGCGATAACAATTCCCGCGGACCAGCCAATCTGCCGGCTCTACGGGCTGATCCAGGTGCTGGGGACTGTTGCCGGGATTCTCTTGGCAGCCTATTCCGGGTTCGTCTTGACCAGCTCGCACGAGATGGAAGAGAGGTTCAAGGCGAAGATGCTCCTTTCCGGAGTGGTGATTGGGCTGATAATCATCTGGATTGCCCCAGTCATAGTGAAGTTTCTGGTCAACTCTGCTGGAGTCTGCGGGTGGTAAGGGATGGACTTTGCAGTATTGGCGGCTTCGGTTAGGGTGGTTGCCACGTTCCTTTCGGTAATGGTCCTCTCCTACGCTGGATTCGTCTTAATGACGAACCAGAATCCACAGGCGAGGAACGAGTGGAAGGAGATAGCGGCAGGGGTGTTCATTGGCCTGTCCATCATCTACCTCGCGCCAATCATTTCGTCGGCAATAAGCGGAGGGACCTACTGCAGGTGAAAAGAATGAGGTTTTGCTGGATTTTTGCATTGTTCGCGCTCCTGCACCTAAGTCTAGCATGCCCGAGCTATCCTTACCACGATTTCACCTGGGCTTCGGACTACCACCCACCAGCAAGGCCGGCAGATTCGCTACTGGACAACTGCTATTCGATAGTCGATAAGGCGGTTTGCGACTCAGCGAATGCGAGCCTAACCGAAGCCCAAAGGAAGCAGCTCATACTGGATGCCCTGGTCAACGAGACTCCGGGCTTTCAGGGAGCCGAGAGCTGGAATGACGGTCTGATTTTCACCTCCTACCCCCCAGACACCACACCCCCGACCAGCTCAGGCTCCATCAAAAATGCTTGGGTGAAGATTGTTTCGTTGTCTCCCTCGGTTTATGAGGAGAGCAAGACGTGGATAAACGACTCGGGAAAGCTGAGGAACGAATACTCCTTCTCTTTCGTGGTAGAAAGGAAGGCGTTTCCGGGAGACTGTGCGACCACTTACGATATTTGTGGGTATGACTACGCACTCGAAACCTTCCAGGACGGAGTGAGGATAGGGACCGGTTTGCAGGTCCCGTTCAATGAAACGGGAGGAGCTGGCCACCCAAACGTGTTCAAGGCGTTATTGACCGTAAGCTCTGAATACCAGATAGAGCATTACGAGCTGGTAACGCATTGCACCTCCGGCCCGGACGGCGAGTTTTGCTGGACTACATGCGACTATTCGCACATGGACGACATTAAGGACAGTTTAGTGCTTTCGGATGAGAAGACGGCTTACTATTACGGCTTCTTTCCTTTGGCAAGCTCGATAGTTGAGTCCTATAAGCGGGGATTGGCGGATTTGTGGGTTTTCGCTGCTTCAAACGAGGATTTCAACAAGTATGTTTTCAGGATTGGGAACTCCTTCCTTGAGACGAACAGCCGGAAGTACTCTTATCGCTATGACTACTCGCCGTATAACGTCATAACTCCAGAGGCGAGCAGAAGCCCGTCCAAAACCTCGCTTTACGGGCTCTCAGTTCTGGAAAAAGACAACGTTACTATGAACGGAAGCGAGTTCGGAGGGTATTTGGAGAGGACTGAGCCGTTCATTTACTCGTTTTTCAGGTTCTTCGGGGCTAACTTCTCGGAGTTCCTGCTTTTCTATGGGGAGAAGGTGCATCTATTGGTCCCAACTGATAAGCTCAACTGCAACTTGACTGTTTACTCGCACTTTGGGACAAGGGAATACTCGGACTTCTGCCGGCTGATCAATCAAACCCCAGTTCTGAACCTTTCGATTTCGAACAGGACAGATGAGAATTTCACCATTGAAATAGAGTTCTACGACAACTCAACAGGGACCTCTCTTTCGAACAAGGAGGTTACCCTCAGATACGGCAACCAAACCCGAAAAGTAACGACTTCTGCGGATGGCTCGGCAGAAGCAACGTTTGCTTACTCGCCGACTTCCGGGACTTTGACTGCCGAATTCGCAACTGATTTCCAGACGAAGAGCGCGAACGCCAGGTTAATCGTTCCACCGAATCCGCTGGCCTGGAATGAGAAAATAATCATTGCCATGATCGTCATCTTGCTCGGATGGGTTGTCTACAACCTAACGAAGAGGGCGCGAGGAAAGCAAGAGACGAACTAGTGTTTGAATAGGTTTCCCTCGCTAGATAAATGATGAGCCGCAGAGAATCAGATTAATCGCTTGATTTTCCCGATTGCTTCGATTATCGCATCGCATTCTTCTTTCGTGTTGTAAAGATAGAGCGAAATCCTTGCGGAGCCGTCCATGCTATGCGAATTAAACCACGAGTGGGCGCAGTGCATCCCAGAGCGTATCATGATGTTCGCGCTTTCATGGAGTATCCCCGCAACCTCGTGGTGGTGGATGCCCTCGATGTTGAAGCTGATTACGCCTCCCCTGCTTTTCGGGTCCGCATCGCCCAAGATTGCCATGCCGGGGCCGGCCAGCCCTTTTGACAGGTAGCCGTTTAATTCCTGTTCGTGCCTTTCGACGTTTTCCATGCCGATTCTTTGCAGGTACTTCACTGCTTCCGCAAGCCCCAGGATTCCCGCATAATCCTGCAGCCCCGCTTCAAACCGCTCTGGAACGTCCTCCATTTCAAAATCCTCCTGCGTGCTGTTTTTTACGGTCCCCCCGCCCACCATGAAGGGGTTCAGGGCTTTGAGGAAATCGAGTTTGCCGTACAATGCCCCCGTCCCGCTCGGGCCCAGCATCTTATGCCCTGAAAACGCGAGAAAATCCGCGTCGAGTTCCTTCACGCTTGTTTTTCTGTTCGGGACCGCTTGCGCCCCGTCAAGCAGCACCAGGCTTCCGTTCCCGTGCGCCAGGGCGGCCATCTCCTTGGCCGGCTGCGAAGTACCGTCCAGATTGGAAGTTATGGCTGTGGAAACAAGCTTCACATCGCCAGTCAGTTTCTTTTCGAAATCCCCCAAGTCGCCGAATTGGAATGTTTTGTGCCGGACGCCCTTTTTTTCCAGCAGCAGGAAAGGCACCAGCCCGCTGTTGTGCTCCTTGTCGCTCGTCAACACGGCGTCCCCATTCCCAAGCTTCAGGGAATTGGCTACGAGGTTGATGCCCTCCGTCGTGTTTCTCGTGAATATCACCTCTTCCGGCCTCCCGGCTCCGATGAATTTCCGGACGGCCTCCCTTGCTCTTTTGACCTCTTCGCTTACCTCCCTGCCAAGCGCATGCGAGCTTCTCCCGGCGCATGCGGGAAATTCCCGGTAATACCTGCTCATGGCGCCAATCACCTGATTCGGCTTCAACGTCACGCAAGCGGAATCCGTGTAGATTGGCGGCGAACCGTTGAACCTTCTTTCATAAAGGGGGAAGTCCCTCCGCACGTTCTCGACGTTCATTTTAGGAGCCTCGCGTAAACCCTCAGCGGCTTCGGCCCCACCACCGCCTCCCCGTTGACAAAAACGGTCGGCGTTCCGTAAATTCCGGTTTTCCGGATTTCGGATATCTGGAGCCTTGTGAGGTTTTGGATTCTTTCGGAATGCGAACACTGCCGTATGGCCTCCCGGTCAAGCCCGATTCTCCCAACGGCATCGAGCAGGCCGTCTTCGTTTTCGAGGACGGATGCGTCCGCCGAGAAAAGCTCGTCGTTGAACTCAACGAACTTCCCGCTGCCGGCTTCGTTGACGCAATTGAGGATATCCGATGCCGCTCGGATGTCTTCCTTCACTGGGAGGTGGGCGAATGCGAAATCAACGTCATCCCGCGCCAGCAGCTCCCGTATCGCAGGATAGGACTGTCTCGTGTAAGGGCACGCATAGCAGCCGATGAAGACCACGTCGTTTGCCGCGTTCCTGTCAATCCTTGGGAACAACTCCACGTTTACGCCATCCAGAGTCAGTTCCCCCCGCTCTTGCGGCCCGGCGGAGCAGGACTCGTCTGCTTGGGCCGCCGAGAATTTGCTGTTGCTTCCAAGCGGGTCAAAAATGCAAAAGCCGTCCTCGTTGGGGCCGTTGCAATTGCCGTACAGGTAATAATTGTACCCGCCGATTCCCGCGTAAACCGTGCTTGCTACGAACAGGATTGTGAAAAACCAGGATATCAGCTCGAAATGCCGAAAGGCAAGCCTTGCGACAGCGGGATTCTTCGCCATCAGCTTGCCGGTTATCTGGCTTTTCAGCCTCCGGTCAAGACCACTATCGCATTTTCTAAGAGTCACCCTCCGAAAGACGCAGTCAAACGCCTCCAGCGCCATCTCCCTGTGGGTGGCACTGAAAATGCCAAGAACCCCGAAAACAATCAAAGCGAGTATGCATATCATTTGACCGCCCGTTGTAAAAAAGAGGCGGCTAGCCGCTGTGGCATCCTGCGGCTGTAGCCGAACCCCCTTGCGTGCCGAATCCGAACCCAGGCGCCGGAGTGCCGAAGGAGGACATGTCTGTACTGCATCCCTCAGGCTTGCTCGTGAAAGCGCCGCAGATTGTCTTGAGAAGGCTTTGGGCGTCCCTCCCGGATTGGACCTGCTGCCCGTTTATCACCAAACTCGGCGACCCCTGGACGCCGTACTTCTTGTTCTCGGCGTCGTATATCATGAATCTGGGGAACCTGCCGCTGGCCCACGAGGATTTGTCTTCCAGGTTTTTGGTCACGTTGAATTTCCTGTCGGTCTCTTCCACGCAGCCTTTGATGTCCGCTTCGGCAAGGCCTGCCGCGGCAAGGGCGTCCTTGCCGTTGCCCGCTTCCAGGAACTTGCCCAGGTAAGCCATGTATTTGCCGTTGTAATCTTTTTGCACGCAATACTGGTTCAACTGCTCCTGGACCTCCCCCTGCGAAGGATGCATCGCGTAATTGACGAATTTCACCTCGAAGTCGATATTCCCTCCAATCTCCTTCACGACGGGGATTATCCCCTTCTCAATCTGGGTCCCGTACGGGCAGTGGCTCATCACGAACAGCTCGACTTTCGGCTTGTCCGATTTTTGAATGTCCGCGGGGGCCGTTTGCTCATCCGGCGCCTGCTGCGCCTGGGGCTTCTTAGTCAAGTCAATTGCCTGGGGGAACAGGAGCTTGCCGTCTTTTGAAACATAGGCATCCGTCTTCTGGCCGCCTATGTCAAGTTTGAGAAGATACATGTTGCCGGCGTCTTCCACGCCGTCAAGCTTTGCGGTTGCCTGGCCCTGCAGGAGATTCTCGTTGATGAACCCGACGGTCTTGCCCCCGACTTCGCTCCCGCTCAGGGCAGTGCCGGAACTCCCGACAGCACATTTCAGGCTGTCCGCTGCCGCGCTCCCGCCCAGTGCGGAGCCAGGGCCGTCCGCCGCCCCATTGAAGAATCCGAAAAAGATGGATGCTATCAGCAGCACGCCCAAGATTGCCGTGGCCGCCTGCCAAATCCTGATTTTGCCGTTCGCGTCTTCCATTTGTCCCAACCTCCGTTTGGTATAAAACATGCAAGCGCCGGCACCGATGATGCCGGCGACCCCGGTCTTTGCCGGGGTTTGTCTTTCATGCCTCTTTGGAATGGGCTTGGATATATCTTCTTGCCCGTAAACCGTTGCCTCAAAAACGGCTAAAACTCAAGATTTCTAGCGTTTTACGGTTTATTTCTGCTTTAAACCCCTATAATTTCACGCGCAAAAAAAGCTGGTTCGTCTTGCCCTTCTTTTCCTTTTTGACAAGCCCCTTCCCTTCCAAAATCCCGACGATTATGCTTAATTTCGATTTGTGCAGGCTGGTCCTGATGCCAAGGGTGTGCTGCGTTATCCCGTCCTGTTCCTTTATCGCGGTCAGCACCCTCTGCTCATCCGCGTTCAATCCCATCAGTATGAGGTTGAATTTTTCTTCCCTTGATTTTACGGCGGAGTCTTCCCTCAGCCTGTTCACAAGAGTCTGGTGGGACCTCTCAAAGAACAGCAAATAGACCCCGAGGCTCAGGCTGCTGAATATCACCGCTATGCTGCCGTATATCAGGTACGGGGGCTGGTGCTCCCTGCAGGAATCGGTGCACGCGCACGAATCCTCCCGCAGTTCGTTTAGCTGGGTCCCAAGGCCGTAAGTCAAGACGCCGAACAGTATGCTGATTCCGATGACGATTAATCCAAGCTTCTTGTTGTCCATTTCCACATTCCCGAATATGCGCGCGCCAAACGCGCTGAAAGCTTTTTTTCCAACAGCACTGAAGCTTATCTGTTTTAAATTCTTTTCGCAATTCCGGGCCTTGTTGGAACCCATCGGCCGGATAAGCTACTTGATCAGCCTTGAGGAATTCAGGAACACGATAATGTCGGGGAGCATGTGCGCTATTGCCGCGAGCGTGGGGGAGAGGAAGCCGGATGCCGCGAGCGAGATTCCCACCACGTTGAAGACGACGGCGAAGGCGATGTTCTGCCTGATTGCCCCGAACGTTTTCCTGCCCAGCGTTATCGCGGCGGGAACCTTCGACAGGTCGTCTTTCATGAGCGCGATGTCCGCCGTTTCAATCGCGGCGTCGCTTCCCGCGACGCCCATCGCAATCCCGAGGTGGGCAGCCGCGAGCGCTGGGGCGTCGTTCACCCCGTCCCCTATCATCGCAACCCTTCCGCCGCCTTTCATTATCTCCCTCACTTTTTCCAGCTTCTCCTCGGGCATCATCTCCGCAATCACTTCGCCGATGCCTACCTGCTTTGCAATCGCATTCGCAGTCCTCGGGTTGTCCCCGGTGAGCATGACAATCCGCCTTATGCCCGCCTCCCTGGTCTTCCTGATTGCAATTGCGGCCTCCTCCCTCAGGACGTCGGCCACGCATATCGCCCCGCAAATCTCCTTCCCGCAGGAGACAAGCAGCGCGGTTTTCCCGTCGCGCTCGTGCGCGAGCATGCGCCGCTCGATTTCCCCTGGAATCGCAATCCCGTTCTCCATCATCAGCTCCCGGTTCCCCACAAGCAGGAGTTGCCGTTTGTGCCGGGCAATCACGCCCCTGCCTTTCAGGACCTTGAACTTCTCGGGCTCCGGGACCGTCATCTCGAGTTCCCTCGCCTTCAGCAGGACAGCCTTCGCAAGCGGGTGCTCCGAGAGCCTCTCGGCAATCGCGGCCAGCCTTAGCACTTCATCCTCGCTGCGCCCGCCGAATGCCTCCACGTCGGTCACCTTCGGCTCGCCAATCGTAAGGGTCCCCGTCTTGTCCACGACAAGCGTGTCTATGCCGGCCAGCGTTTCCAGGTGCAGCCCTCCCTTTATGATTATCCCCTGCTTCGCGGCCTTGCCGGTTCCGGCGACAACGGCCAGGGGTGTTGCGAGGGCAACCGCGCAGGGGCAGGCGACAACGACAACCGCAATCGCCTTGAGCGGGTCGTTCGTCGCGAGGTAAGTTGCAAGCGCAGCGAGGATGACCAGGGGCGCGAAGTATGAAGAGAACCTGTCGGCGAATTTCTGGACTGGCGCCTTCGAGCCTTCCGCCTCCTCGACGAGCCTTATTATCCTGCTCAGTGTCGCGTCCTGGGCCAGCTTTGCGGTCCTCACCTCTATCGCGCCGGCCTCGGCAATCGTCCCGGCAAACACCGCGTCGCCAACGCCCCTGTCGACCGGAATGGACTCGCCGGTTATCGCCGCCTGGCTCACGCTCGCGTCGCCCCAGATGATTTCGCCGTCAACGGGTATCCTCTCGCCCGTCCTGACAACCACGACG